>CAZRNK010000091.1:0-7451 GCA_964601435.1 uncultured Oscillospiraceae bacterium
GGGCCTCGGCATAGTTGGTGATGTCTGTCAGGATGACCAGGACATGCATCCCCTTTTCAAAGGCCAGGTACTCTGCCGCCGTCAGGGCCATGCGGGGCGTGGCAATACGCTCCACAGCCGGGTCGTTGGCCAGGTTGCTGAACACAACTGTCCTGTCAATGGCGCCGGTGCGCCGGAACTCCTGGACGAAATACTCCGACTCCTCAAAGGTAATGCCGATGGCGGCAAAGACCACGCCGGAGCCGGAGAAGATGGGCAGCTTCTGCCCCCGGACCAGAGTGTTGAGGCCGTCGATGGTGCTGATGCCCGTCTGGATGAACTCCGCCGGGTAGGCCCGGGCCGCCGGGTTCATGGGCAGACCGTTGATGTCCTTATAGGCCTCTGCCAGAATTTCAGGGCCGCCGTCAATGGGCTCGCCCATGCCGTTAAAGACCCGGCCCAGCATATCCTCGGAGACCCCCAGCTCCTGGGGATGGCCCAGGAAGCGGACCTTGCTCTCCACCAGATTGATGCCCGCAGCGCTCTCAAAGAGCTGGACAACCGCTGTGTCATGGTCAATCTCCAGCACCTTGCCCTTGCGGATTTCCCCACTGGGCAGCTCGATTTCCACCAGCTCGTCATAGGTGGCCCCCTCCACGTGCTGGACCATCATCAGGGGGCTGTTAATCTCCCGGATTGTCTTGTATTCCCGAATCACTGCGCCTCACCTCCCTGGATGCAGTCCTGGATTTGGGCCTGCATGTCTGTGCGAATCTGGGCGTATACCGCCGCATATTCCTCCGCCGGAACCGTCTTGGCCCGGCCAATCTGCTCCCGGGCGGGAATGGCAAACAGGGCGTTCATATCCGCCCCCTGGTCCAGGGCCGTCCGGCACAGGCTGTCATATTCCAAAATCATGCCCAGCAGGGCAAACTGCCGGTCATAGGAGGAGTAGCTGTCGATATCCACGAAGGCGTTCTGCTGCAGGAAATCCTCCCGAATCATCTTCGCCGTCTCCAGGGTCAGCCGGTCGGCGGCCCCCAGGGAGTCGGCACCTACCAGCTTCACCACTTCCTGCAGGCTGGACTCCTCCTGGAGGATGCTCATGGCCTTTTCCCGCTGCTGCATGAAGGCGGGGCCGAAGTTCTCCTCATACCAGGGCTTCAGGGTGTCCACATACAGAGAATAGGAGGTAAGCCAGTTGATGGCTGGGAAGTGCCGGGCATAGGCCAGAGAGCTGTCCAGGCCCCAGAACACCTTGACAATGCGCATGGTGGCCTGGCTGACCGGCTCAGAGGTGTCGCCGCCGGGGGGAGACACCGCGCCGATGGCCGTCAGAGAGCCAGTGCGCTTATCCGCTCCCAGACAGGTGACGCAGCCCGCCCGCTCATAGAACTGTGCTAGCCGGCTGGCCAGGTAGGCGGGGTAGCCCTCCTCACCGGGCATCTCCTCCAGGCGGCCGCTCATTTCCCGGAGGGCCTCCGCCCAGCGGGAGGTGGAGTCGGCAATGACCGCCACATCGTAGCCCATATCCCGGAAGTACTCTGCGATGGTAATGCCCGTATAAATAGACGCCTCCCGGGCGGCCACGGGCATGTCGGAGGTGTTGGCGATGAGCACAGTGCGCTTCATCAGAGGTTCCCCGGTGCGGGGGTCTTTCAGCTCCGGGAACTCCATCAGCACGTCTGTCATCTCGTTGCCGCGCTCGCCGCAGCCGATGTAGACCACCACGTCCACATCTGACCACTTGGCCAGGGCGTGCTGCACCACAGTCTTGCCGCTGCCGAAGGGGCCGGGCACTGCCGCGGTCCCCCCCTTGGCCAGGGGGAACAGGGTGTCAATCACCCGCTGTCCGCTGTTCAGGGGACGGCTGGGCATGCTCTTCGATGCATAGGGGCGGCTCACCCGGACAGGCCAGCGCTGCATCATCGTCAGCTTGTGCTCCACGCCCTTCTCGCCTTTCACCAGGGCAACTGTCTCTTCCACGGTAAACTCCCCGGCATGGATGGAGGCCACGACCCCGGAGATACCGGGGGGCACCATAATCTTATGCAAAATGGCGCTGGTCTCCTGGACTGTGCCCAGCACATCGCCGGGGCCCACAATGTCTCCCGCCTTGGCCACGGGAGTAAAGGCCCATTTCTTCTGCCGGTTCAGGGCAGGAATATCCACGCCACGGGAGATGGTGTGGCCTGTCAGCTCCCGGATTTCCTCCAGGGGGCGCTGGATACCGTCATAGATGTTCTCCAGCAGGCCCGGCCCCAGTTCCACGGACATCGGGCTGCCGGTGCTGACCACTTCCGCCCCCGGCCCCAGGCCGGAAGTCTCCTCATAGACCTGGATGGAGGCGCTGTCCCCGGTCATGTTCAAAATCTCACCAATGAGCCGCTGGCTGCCCACCCGGACCACGTCCGACACATTGGCGTCGGCCAGGCCCTCGGCCACTACCAGAGGCCCGGAAACCTTTGTTACTATACCCATAGGCTTATCTAACCTTCTTTCGAAGCAAATTCAGTCATCAAAAAGCACCCTCTCACAGGATGTCGCTGCCCACGGCCCGCTCCACAGCGGCGTGGAGGGCGGTCTGCCCCAGACCCAGGGAACCCTCCCGGCCGGGAATCAGAATCACCGCCACATCCGGGCTGTCCTGGAACTTGGCAATGTCCGCAGCCAGGCCCTGGGCAAAGTTCTCCTCTACGTATAGAATTGCATAGTTTTCTTCCGGCCGGGTGATGCGGCGGAAAATTTCCTTCGCCTCTGCGTCGTCAGCGGCCGGAAACACATCCAGCCCCAGGGCCTTGAAGCCCATTACCGTCTCCCGGCCTCCCAATACGCCGATTTTAAGCATAGCTATCACGCAGCCTTTCCCGGATTGCCGTCCTGTCGATTCCGGACAAAATGCCGGTGAGAATCATCCGGGCGGCGGTCATTTCGTTTTCCTTCGCTGCCAAAAAGGCCGCCACTGGCGCGGGGCCGGTGCTGATGAGCTTCGCCTCCTCCAGGAAGGCGGTCATGGCGTTGTCACAGGCCCGCTCAAAGGCAGTCATGGCGCCGCCGGATAGGGCCTCTGCCCCCAGCGCGGCCGCCTGGGCCAGCTGTGTCCCCTCGAAGGCCGCCGCAACGCCCTCCCCGGCGGAGGCAGACGCCTCCAGCAGCCGGGCGCAGTCGATGTTCCCGCCGGGAATCAGGGCGCCCTCCAGGAACTGTGCATCCCGGCCCATCCGCAGCGTCCGCACCAGGGTACGCAGGTTCGCGTTGTCAATCAGCAGCCGGACATAGCGGGTCAGGAAATCGCCCACAACCGCCTCGCCGCAGTAAAGCAGCCGGGCAAAATAGCGCTTATCCAGGGCAATATCCGCCAGCTGGGGATTTCCCGTCCGGGCCAAAATGCCCGACGCCTCCTCCATGGCCTCGCCCAGCCAGCCCGACAGGCTGTGGCCGCCGTCAGCCAGGAAGCTCTCGGTGAGCTGCTCTTTGTCCACGCTCCCCGCCGCGGAGAGGAGATATGCCCCCTCTACGCCGGCAGCCTGGGCTTTCAGCAGGGTCTTTACATTATGAATATCATATTTGATTTGGAACGCCTCTACCAGCTCCGGCTCCGGGACCAGGGTACGCAGCTCTGCAAACAGGGCAGCGCTGGCCTCCCCCAGGGCGGCATTCACCCCGGCGGCGTCCGCCTCGGACAAATCCGGGTATCCGCATTCCGCCAGAATCCGGGCCGACTCGGCAAAGTTCTCCGCCTCCAGCATCCGGCTGCGTTTCTCCTCCGTCAGCATGGAGGCCTCTCTGGCCCGCACCAGGGCGGCAGTGAACAGATAGTCTCTGTCCTTCACTTTTTCCGACAACTTTCTCCCTCCTCCGGGCCGGGGTCAGATGGTCTGGGCGCACAGAAGCTCTGCCACCTGGGCGGCCAGACGGCCGCGGTAGAGCTGCGTCAGCTTCTCCACTGTGCAGTTGACCTCGATGTCCCCCTCCTTGAGAATCAGGCCGCCCCGGATGGGCCGTGTCTCGGCGCTGACGGTAAGCTTGGGGTAAAGGCCCCGCTCCTTCAACAGCGCGTTGGCCTTCGCCACTGCCTTTTTGCCGCAGCCGGCGGCGTCCTTTTCATTAAAGAGAACCTCTTCCATGCCAGTCCGGGCTGCCTGTGCGGCCTGCCGGGCCAGGAAATCCACATACTGCTCCTCCGGCAGGTTGCAAACAGCCTCTTCTGCCTGGGCAAAGGCCTCGTCCACCAGGGACTGCTTAAAGGCGAGGACATTTTTGCGCGCCTCCAGCTCCGCCGTCCGGCCCAGGTTCTGGACGCGGGCCTCCGTCTCCTTTACGCCGGCGCGGACCAGGCTCCAGTATTCCGCCTGGGCCTTCTGGTCATAGTCGGCGCGGAGGGCGTCGCACCGCTCCTTGGCCTCTGCCAGGATGGCATCCGCTTCCGCCTGGGCATCGCCCAAAATGCGGGATGTAATTTTTTCAATACCATTCATATAGCTCGCCTCTCCTGACGCCCCCGGCTCAGGCGCTGATGTTGATGACCATCAGCATGGAAGCCAGCAGGGACAAGATTGCGTAAAACTCAACGGTGATGCACAGCACCATGCCCTTGGACCAGTGCTCCGGCTTCTTGGCCAGGAGATGGATGGAGCTGGCGGCCACCTTACCCTGGGCAATGGCGGACAGCCAGCCGCCCAAGGCCATGGGCAGGCATGCTACAAAATACTGCATGCCCTGGGCCACCGTCAGCTCCGGCAGGCTGCCGGAGAGCAGGCCCATCCGGAAAATGGCGAAGAACCAGACCACCAGGCCGTACAGGCCCTGGGTGCCCGGGATAACCTGCAGAATCATGACCTTACCGAACTTACTGGGGTCCTCGCACAAAAGGCCCGCGCCGGCCTCGCCGGCGATGCCGGTACCAATCGCGCTGCCCACGCCGCTGAGGGCCGCAGCCAGGCCAGCCCCTAACAGGGCAATCGCCAAACCACCAATCGCATTGAGAAATTCCATGTCTTTTTCCTCCTCCTTATTTGACAATGTCTACGTATTTTGTATCCAGGTCCAGCGGCTCAAAGGCCCGGCCGCCGTCCTCGTAGAACTTACCAAAGTATTCCAGACACTGCAGACGCAGGTCATGGACATAGCAGCCCAGCAGGTTCAGGGCAAAGTTCAGCGCATTGCCCACCAGGGCGATGAGAATGAATACCGGGACATTTCCGGGAATCGCCCCCAGGGTGTTGAACACCTGGGCGATGACGCTCCCCGCCAGCATCAGGGCCATCAGACGGGAATAGGATAGGATGTCCCCGAAATAGCCGGTAATGTTGCTGTACAGGGAAGAAAAGATGGCCGTCACCTTCCCAAATCCCTTGGCATTCCACCCGGAGCCTACAACAATCATCAGGCAGCCCAGCGCCAGCACTACCGGCACGCCGTTAATGCTACCGATGTCCAGCACCATCAGCCCGATGCCGGCAAAAACCACCCACCAGGTAATCTCTCCCCAGATGGCGTCCCAGATTTCCCCCCTCTTGAATTTCCGGACAACGCTGATGGCCATGCCCGTGACAATCTGGATAAAGCCCAGAACCATGGCCCCCACCAGAATCATCAGTGTGTCGTCCAGGGGTGTAAACAGGGCCGGCAGGGCCGTAAAGGTGGTGTCAGGGTTAATAAGCTGGGCCAGCTGTGGCAGGAAATCCCCAAAGAAGCCGCCGGTCAGGGCCCCCATAATGAAGGTGCTGATGCCGCACAGGCCCATAAGGGCAAAGAAGTTGTGCATCCCCTTCTTGGGCCGGGCCGCCGTAAGCACAATCACCGAGGCCAGCATCATCAGCAGTCCATAGCCCATATCCGCCAGCATAATCCCGTAAAACAGGATGAAAAACGGCGCCATCAGCGGGTTGGGGTCTACGCCGCTGTAGGCCGGCAGGGAATACATCTCCGTAACCATATTCAGCGGCTTGGTAAACCAGTTGTTCTGGAGCTTCACCGGCACATCCGGATACTCCGACTCCTCCGGGTCAGATAAGAACCAGGCGCAGTCATACTGCTCCAGGGCCGCCGTCAGCTTCCCCTCCTCCGGGGCGCTGAGCCACCCCTGGCAGACAAAGGTACATTCTGTGTTCAGCAGCCGGTCTGCCGCCTCCGCCTGGCGCAGCAGGATTCGCTCCCGGTCAATGCACCGCTCTACAGCCGGGCGCTGCCCACGCTGCGCGGCAATTTTTTCCTTGAGTTCCTGGCGCTCCCGGGCCAAATCCTTCAATTGCCCATCTATGGCGGCGATATTCTCCGCCGCGGTCCCGGAGACTCCCAGAGACGCGATGGCGAAGCCATACTGCCGCAGCGCTTCCAGCGCCGCCTGCTCTTCGCTGCGCAGGCAAATCAGCTCCAGATACTGCTGCTCCTGGTCTGCCGAGACGCAAAACACATCTGCTTCCGGTGCGGCGGACTGGAGGCTCTGCTCCACTTCCGCCAGGTTCACCTGGGCACGCACCGCCCCCAAAATCAGCCTCGTCATCTGCGTCCCGGAAAAATCCAGAGCGACACCCAGGGGCTTCCAGGGCTGGAGAGACTCCTTCAGGCTCCGGAGCCGCCCCTCCTCCGCACTGATGCGGCGCATCTGCTCCTCCGCATCGGCAAGTTCCTCCGCCAGGGCCAGCGTCTCCGCCAGCTCATCCCGGGACAGAAACTCCGCCTGGGAGATGGTGGGCCGGCGCGCCAGCAGTTTTTTCTTTACAGGGGCATATTCATCCAGGAGCTTCAGCGCCAACTCCAAGCGGGCCAGTTCCATACGCCGTTCCGGCTGGTTCCCGCCAGCCCGGCGAAGGGTCTGCTCTGCCGCATCGTCGGAGACGTAGGCCTCCGGGTCCAGGATTTCCACACATCCCAGCGTAGAAAGGGTCTCCAGAATTTCGTCCCGCTGGGACGAGACGGCAATGAGCGCCAGCTTTTTCATTTTGACAATCGCCATCAGCTGTTCACTACCCTTTCCACAATCAGCTCCACTGCCTTTTGCATCCGGTTCTCCGCCCGGGCACGCAGGCCGGCCTTCTTGTTCTCCGTCCGGTCAGAGAGGGCCCGGGCATCCGCGTCGGCCTTCTCATTTGCCTTTTTCATCAGCTCCCGGAGCTCATCGTCGGCCTTTTTGCGGGCGTCCTCCATGGCTTTCCGGCCCTGGGCTTCTGTCTCGCTGACCATCTCCTTGGCCTGCGCCATGGCGTCTATCTTGCATTTTTTGGCCTGTGCCTCTGCTGCCTCAATGGTCGAAATCGCCTCCAGGGACATTGTCAACACCTCCCATTTTATGGGTAAAAAATCCCCATTTTCTTCTAAAGGATATTCGCGCCCATAATACTTATTTATGCTTTAGTATACAGGAAGATTTGTGAAAATGCAATTGTGAAATTGCTGGCGAAAGAAATTTTTTTCTTTCAAACTTGCATTCTATCAATCTTTTTTTATCATATCGCCAAAAAAATAAGAAA
>CAZRNK010000092.1:0-7388 GCA_964601435.1 uncultured Oscillospiraceae bacterium
GGCCTACTGCTTAGAAGGCAGTTGCTCTATCCAACTGAGCTACTGGCGCATATCGTCTGTTCCCACACCGCTCCGGACACTTTCGTCTGGAGCGGGTGATGGGAATCGAACCCACGTATCCAGCTTGGAAGGCTGGTGTTCTACCATTGAACTACACCCGCAAACTGACAGCTAAAAAATGATACCATCTTCAGCGGAGATTGTCAATCTTTTTTTGCATTTTCCCTACAAAATCACAACGGTAATCCCGTTGTTGTGCCGCTCCAAATCTGCATCCCGGCGCAGGTCGCCGCACTTGGCGAAAGCGCTCAGGGTGGCGCTGTCGAAAATCGAAAAATTCTCACCGGGGATAAAGTCCGCAATATAGCCCTTGCGCTTTTGCTCCGCCAGGTAGCGGCGGGCCTCCCGGCGGATGACGCCCCCTTTGCCGGTGGAGCCGTAGCCGTGGATGAGCTTGATGGCGCCGCAGCCCTAGCTCTTCCCGTTGCGGATGAGATAGGTAATCCGGCGGATGGCGTCGGAGGCGGCGGGCATGTCGCTTTTGATATTGACTTCCTTGAGATAGCCAGCCAAAGCGCGCACCTCCCCGTCAGATGAAAAACCGCTGGCGCATTTTTTCTTTCAGGCGGCGGTTGGAGTGGATGAGCAGGGCCACCGCGCCCAGGATGATACAGGGCACCGCTACAAGCGGCGACCAGCTGAGCACATGGGCCGCGCCGGTGCCCAGGCTCAGGATACAGTCAAAGGCGACGGCGGCCACAGCCAGCGCAAAGAGTATAACGGCCAGCTTTACCAGCTTGCCCATCCGGCTGTAGGTAAAGAGAATGGTCACCGTCAGGGCCAGGGCGCTCATGGCCCCCGTGATGGGCAGCGCAATGGGGAAAAACCAGTCCCGGGACGTCTGGATGAGAATATTGAGCACCCCTAAAAAGGCCCCGGAGGCCAGGGCGTCCACCGCCACGCATAAAATTGGCTGGGAGCGGCGCAGCCCCAGGGGCAGCAGGATAAACACCCCCGCCAGGGCGATGGAGGCGGCCACATACAGCGACCAGCTGAGCCGGCCGCTAATCAGCCAGTCACAGGCCAGGGTAATCCCCACCGGCAGCAGGAGCATCAGCGCCAGGGGCAGCACCAAATCCCGGTATCCCCGGCGGTAGCCATCTATGGGGACATCGGGGTAGCGCCGGGCTGGGGGCGCTGTGACAGGCGAGCGGGGATTGAGGACCTCCACCCCGCACAGGGGGCAGTATGCCGCCCCGGCGGACAGCTCCACCCCGCAGTTGACACAATAGGACATGGGATTCCTCCTTATAGATTGAGCCAGGGAGCCGGGCGGGCGTTGCTCTCCACCTTCACCGGGATGCCCAGGCGTATCAGGCGGCGGAAAAAGGCGCGCTCCACCTTGGCGTCTGTAATGGTCCGGGTGAAGTTGAGATAGAGAGTGCCGCCGTAGCTCAGAGCGGCGCAGGCCACCGGGTTCCGGTTCAGCGGGCCCAGGATGAGTTCCAGCCGGGGGACATGGGCCGCCATTTCCGCCGGCAGCGCCGCGGCGCCCAGGTTGGTGATGGTGCTGGAGCTCTTCCTGTCTCCCACCATGTGAAAGACCAGCTTCATCACTGGGGATTTCAGCACCAGGGGCGTCAGGCGCAGGAGCAGGTTCTGCTCAGAGCGGACGTTGGTGGTGAACTTGGCCCGGAGCTTTTTCTCCGTCACGGTGTCCCCCATCTGGTGGTACACTGCCCGGAGGACTTCGTCGAAATCATACTGGCCCATGGCCGGCTCAATGCCCGGGGTTACATAGCTGGAGAAATTCCGCAGGGTCTCGCTGGGGAAAAAGCGGCGCAGATTCACCGGCAGGAAGATTTTAATAGGCTTGCGCCGGAAGCGCAGGCGCACTTCCCGCCGCTGGATGTCATAGATGGCCATGATGAGCACTGCTGCCAGGTACTGGGTCAGCGTGACCCCCTTCTCCCGGGCCTTCCCCAGAATGATATCCGCCGGAATCATGCCGCAGGTGACGTTTACATAGCCGTCTGCCTCCGGAATGCCCCGGATGCGGAAGGCGTTGCTTTCCCGGCGGCTCTGGGAAGCGGAGCCGGCATAGTCCAGGAAGCTATCGGCGCGCTCCTGGGGCCGGGGCGGCTGGGCGCAGTCTAAAATGTCCCCGCCCCGGGGGATGGCGCAGCCATAGCGCTCCGTGAGATACTCCGCCAGGAGGGTTTTGAAAAAACACATTCCCCCGGTGCCGTCGGTGAGGACATGGAAAAACTCCACGGCCAGATGATTCTCATAGTATAAAACCCGCAGGGAGAAGCCGCCGTTTTCCTCCGGCCGCAGGGGCAGACAGGGACAGCAGCCCTCCGGCACCGGCTCCGGTTCCCCCGCCAGGGGCTCCAGATAATACCAGAACAGGCCCCGGCGCAGCCGGACGGCGAACTGGGGAAACCGGGGCATGACCCGGGCCAGGGCGGCGCGCAGGCAGGACAGCTCCACCGCCTCCGTCAAATCGGCGGCAATGCGGAAGGTGGCTGTCCAGTTCCGGCTCTTGGCGGCGGGGTAGATTTTCGCGGCATTGTCCAGGGGTAAGAAGCTCTCCCTCATGGAAGAACCTCGTCCAGGAAGGCGGAAATCTCTTCCAGAGCCTTCTCCGATTCCTTTACACCATAGAGGACATAGGCGTGCCAGAGACCCGGGGCAATGTGGAGCGCGGCGCGCACACCGGCAGCAAGGAGCTTCTCCTGGAGGCGGGTGGCGTCGCTTACAATCAGCTCCTCGCTGCTGGCAAACATCAGGCAGGGCGGGAAGCCAGAGAAATCCCCGTAAAGGGGGGAGACAAGGGGGTTTCGGACAATCTCCGGCCGCTCGCCGGTATAGGCCCGGGCATAGAAATCCAGCAGGATGTTGGACAGGCAGGGATCTTTTTCCCGGTTTTCCCGGCAGGAGGGTCCGGTGAGGGCCAAGTCCGTCCAGGGAGAGATGGGGATAAGGCCCGCCGGCAGCGGGCCGCCCCGTTCCCGGAGGGCGTGGCACAGGCTCAAAAGCAGCCCGCCTCCGGCGGATTCCCCGCACAGGACAATTTCCTCCGGGGCAACGCCTGTCTCCAGAAGATATTCATAGGCCGCCATGGCGTCCTCCAGGGCCGCAGGGAAGGGATGCTCCGGGGCCAACCGGTAGGCGGGACAGAGAACCCGGCGGCCAGTCTCCGCAGCCAGGACGCAGCCAAAGCCCAGGGCATAGGCCAAATCCCCGGTGGTATAGCCGCCGCCGTGGAGATAGAGGAGAACCCCCTTTTTTCCTGTGGGCAGGCTGGGCGCTGCCCAGCCCATCTCCATGGCGCCCAGATGCAGGGGGATGGAGGCCTCCGCCTCCCCCTTGTGAATCCGGGTCATCAGGGAGCCGCAGGCATCCTGGAGCGCCCGGGCGGCCTCCAGGGTGCCGTTTTTCAGGAAGGGGGAGAGAATGTGCAGATTGGTGCGCATTACTGCGGTGGGAATATGCATACAGCCTCCTTTTCACCCCGCCGGCGCGGCAGGGCGTTCAGCAAAAAATTTTCCGGTCTATCTGTGGTAGAGCCGCTGGGTCTGGTACTGGGGCTCGCAGGTGAGGTTGACCCCCAGCTTCTGATACAGCCCCTCGTCCACCCGGGAGAGGATGACGGTGGCGTGGGCCTCGCACCCGACAAGGCCCGAGAGCTGGGCCATGGCCGCCGCTGCCAGGGGGTCTGTAACTGCGGAGATAGACAGGGCGATGAGCACTTCGTCGGTGTGGAGCCGGGGGTTGCGGTTGCCCATGTAGCCCACTTTCAGCTTCTGGATGGGGGCGATGACCTCCGGGGAGATGAGCAGGGCCTCCCTGTCCACCCCGGCCAGCGCCTTCAGGGCGTTGAGCAGGCAGGCAGAGGCGGCCCCCAGAAGGGAGCTGGTCTTGCCGGTGACGATGGTGCCGTCGGGCAGCTCCAGCGCCATGGCCGGGCCGTCGGTCTCCTCCGCCCGGGCCAGGGCGGCGCCCACCACCGGGCGCTCGGAGCTGTCCATGCCCAGCTCTTTTAAAAGCAGCTCCAGGCGGGCCAGCTCCTCCTTTTCCGACAGGCCCTGGCGCAGGGTGCAGGCGGAGGCGTAATACCGCCGGAGGATTTCCTGCCGGGCCGCCCGGCAGCATACATCGTCGTCCGTTATGCACATCCCCGCCATGTTGACGCCCATGTCCGTGGGGCTCTTGTAAGGGCTCTCCCCCCAAATCCGGGAGAGCATGGCGTTGAGCACCGGGAAGATTTCTACATCCCGGTTGTAGTTTACTGCCCGCTCCCCGTAGGCCTCCAGGTGGTAGGGGTCAATGAGGTTCACGTCGTCCAAGTCCGCGGTGGCGGCCTCATAGGCCAGGTTCACCGGATGGCGCAGGGGCAGGTTCCAGATGGGAAAGGTCTCGAACTTGGCATAGCCCGCCAGAATGCCCCGCTGGTGCTCGTGGTAGAGCTGGCTCAGGCAGGTGGCCATTTTTCCGCTGCCGGGGCCGGGGGCGGTGACCACCACCAGGCTGCGCTCCGTCTCGATGTAGTCATTTTTTCCAAAGCCTTCCGGGGAGACAATGAAATCAATGTCCGCCGGATAGTTGGGAATTGTATAGTGCCGGTAGACCCGGACGCCCAGCCGCATAAGCCGGCTGCGGAACTGGACGGCGGCGGGCTGGTCCTGATACCGGGTGATGACCACACTCCCGACGAACAGCCCCCGCTCTTTGAAGGCGTCGATGAGCCGCAGTACGTCCGCGTCATAGGTGATGCCCAAATCCCCCCGGCGCTTACTCCGCTCGATGTCCCCGGCGGAGATGACGATGACGATTTCCGCCTCGTCGCGCATCTCGTAGAGCATGCGCACCTTGCTGTCGGGGGCAAAGCCCGGCAGCACCCGGGAGGCGTGATAGTCGTCAAAGAGCTTCCCGCCGAATTCCAGGTACAGCTTCCCGCCGAACTGGCCGATTCGCTGCCGGATTTTCTCCGACTGGAGCCGTACATATGCCTCGTTGTCAAAACCCACTTCCCGTTTCATGTATTTCCTCCCGCTCTTTTTCTTTATCCTTTCCAGTATACTGCAACCGGGAGGCAAGTTCAATCTTTTTTCGGATGCCATAGGAAGAAGGAAAATCCCCGGGCAGTCTCAGACTGCCCGGGGATTTTCCCTGGTGTTGGGGTATATCGAAGGATTTTACACGATGTCATAGGCGGCGAACATGCCGTCGCGCACCGCCTGGAGGACCCGGGCGGGCTTTTTGCAGTCCCCGATGACCCGGGTGTTGGGGTGGGCCTGGAGCAGGGCGTCCACCTCGGCGCGCTTGGCGCGCATGCCGATGGCGAAGAATACGTTATCGGCGGGGACGTCTACCACGGTGCCGTCCTTCGTCTCATAGGAGATGCCGTCGGGCCGGACCTCTGTGCACTTCACGCCGCAGTGGATATGTACGCTCTTGGGCATGAACAAATCAATGGCCTGGCGGTGGCTCATATAGGCGTCCCGGGCGTAGTCGTCCATCATCTCCACAATCTCCACCTCGCAGCCGTACTTCTCAGCCAGGTGCATGGAGCACTCCACGCCAATGAGGCCGCCGCCAATCATGACCACCTTTTTGCCCAGCTTTTCGGGGTGGGCATAGGCCTCCAGGGCGTGGCTGGCGTATTCCTTCAGGCCCTTGATGGGGGGCACCACCGGCTCGGAGCCGATGGCCAGGATAACCGCATCGGGGGCGTACTGCTCGATGGTCTCCGCCGTGGCGGTGACGCCGGTGACGACATTGACCCCCGCCCGATGGGTGCGGGTGACCAGGCTCTCCCGGTAGCGGCGCAAGTCGGCTTTATGGCAGTCCTCGTCGGTGAACCAGAGGAGACCGCCCAGCTTGTTCTCTTTCTCCAGAAGGGTGACGTTATGGCCCCGCTCTGCGGCAGTGATGGCCGCATACATGCCGCCGCAGCCGCCGCCCACCACCAGGACGTTCTGCTTCCGGCGGACGGGGGGCGCCCACTGCATCCGCAGCTCCCGCATGGAGTAGGGGTTGACGGTGCACTCAAAGGGCTCGGCATGGGGCCGGGCGTTGGGGTCGCTGGCCAGGGGGTTGAAGCAGCTGCACCGGAGGCAGGGGCTGATTTCGTCCTCCCGGCCCTGGGCAACCTTGTTGACAAACTGGGGGTCGGCCAGCATCTGGCGGCCCATGGCGACGAAGTCACATTTGCCGGAGGCGATGGCTTCCTCAATCTGCTCGGGGCTGTTGAAGCCGCCCACGGCGGTGACAGGAATGTCTACGGCCTTCTTGATTTTCTCGGCCAAATCCAGGTTGCAGCCATGGGGGTGGAACATGGAGCTGAAGGCCTTGGAGACCACGTGGTTGTGGTAGAGGCCGCTGGTGACGTGAATGATGTCCACCTTGTCCTGAATCATCTTGCAGAACTCGGCGCATTCGTCAATCTCCAGGCCGCCGGGTACTCGCTCTGCGCCGGAGATGCGGTATTCAATCAGCAGGTTGGGGCCGCACACCTCCCGGACCCGGTTCAAAACCATCAGGGGGAATTTGGCCCGGTTTTCCAGGCTGCCGCCGTATTCGTCGGTGCGCTTGTTGGTGAGGGGGGAGAGGAACTGGCCCAGCAGCCAGCCGTGGCCGCCGTGGAGCATGACCATCTCGAAGCCGCTGGCCTGGGCGTTGGCGCAGGCGTTGGCATACTCGTCGGCCACCTCCCGCATCAGGGTCTCATCCATGCCCTCCACCTGGACGCCGTCCTCCCGGATATAGGAGCAGGGGCCGATGGGGTTGCGGCCGCTGGAGATGGTGGCGGGGTGGTTCACTTCCCCGATGTGGTTGAACTGGACGCTGGCCACTGCCCCATGGGCCTTGATGGCCTCGGCCAGGACGAAAAGGCTCTCCAGATGGTGGACGCTCTGGTTCGGGCGGACAAAGTCGATGCTGTGGTCGTGGCGGGCGGCCCGGTCAAAGTCAATGAAGGTCTCCGTCACCGTCACAGCGGCCACGCCGCCCCGGGCCCGGGTCTCATAGCCGTTGATACATTCCTGGGTCGGGGTACCGGTGGGCCACACCGTCCGGTCGGTGGTCATGGGGGAGGCCATCACCCGGTTTTTGAAGGTAACGCCCTTGATGGTCAGGGGCGCAAACATGTGGGGATATTTCAGCATGTGCACCTGCTCCTTTTCATTTTTATGTTCTTATTATACAAAAAACGCCCGCCGTTGTAAATGTGAATTCGGCATAACAGATATGCAAAAGCCTCTGCGGAGGCAATCCTTTTCATGGTTGAAAAGTACGCAAAAGAAATTCCGCCCACGGGCGAGACGGGGAGCGGTACTTTTCTTGCTCCTGCAAGAAAAGTACCCAAAAGAACAGGCCAAAGG
>CAZRNK010000093.1:0-7361 GCA_964601435.1 uncultured Oscillospiraceae bacterium
GGCACTTCTCTCTTGTTAACAGCCGCATGCAGCTATAATACACACTCCAACTGGCAGTCGAAGGGCTCCTTGTCCACATGGGCCTGGCAAGGCTCCACCGCCTCCACGCAGCCCATGGCCTTATAAAACGCCTGGGTCTCCACAGCGGAGTGGGCAGAAAAGTAGAGCTTGCGCGCCCCCTGCTTCCGGGCCCAGGACTTGGCCGCCTCCAGAAGGTTCCGGCCCACACCCCGCCCCCGGAGTTCCTCTGATACATGCAGGCTGGTCACATCCATATAGCGGTTTTCGCCGCCAAACAGGCCCGCCTCTACTGAGACAAAGCCCTTGAGCTGGCCATGGACAAAAGCCCCATACACAGTCCCGCCGGTGGCAAGGGTATTTTTCAGACACTCCACCAGATAGGCATACTCTGCTTCCGACCAGTCGTCAATGAAGGGGTCATCCCGAATTACCCAATTCTCCCCCTCCCTGCGCCAGCATTTTGTCACGCGCTGATGCCGCACAAAATGGCAAAACAGCGCTGTGTGCAGTTCCTCATACGCCAAAGGTCTATATAGGATTTCCTTCATTTTCTTCTTACAGCTTCTTCTGTCTCCCTTTCCGCCGCCCTGGTATGCAGGCGGCTTTTCTATTGCAGCATGGAGCGAAATTCCGCCTCTGTCAGCACCGGAATCCCCAGCTCCTGGGCCCGGGTCAGCTTGCTGCCGGCATTTTCCCCAGCCACCACATAGCTTGTCTTTTTGGACACAGAGGAAGACGCCTTCCCCCCAAACCCTTCAATGGCCGCAGCCGCCTCGTCCCGGGTAAATGCCTGGAGGGTCCCGGTGAGCACAAAGGTCTTTCCCCGGAAACGGTCGTCTGTCACCGTCTCCTTGCTGCTCATGTCCACCCCGGCCTCCCGCAGGCGCTGGATAAGATGCCAGGACTGGGGGTTGTCCAGCCACTCTCTCAGGTACTGGGCAGTAATGGGCCCGATGTCCGGAATCTGGGTTAAGGTCTCTTCACTGGCGGCCATGAGGGTGTCCAAATCCGGAAATACCCCAGCCAGCACTTTTCCCGCCTTCTGCCCCACCTGCCGGATGCCAAAGGCACACAGCAGCCGGGCAAGCCCGCGGGACTTGCTCTCCTCAATGGCCTGCAGCAGGTTTTCCGTCGATTTTTTCCCCATCCGCTCCAGCCTGGCCACCTTTGCACCGTCAAGATAATATAAATCTGCCGGCGTTTTCACCAGGTCCGCATGGATTAGGGCCTCCACTACCGCGCTCCCCAGCCCCTCAATATCCATGGCCTCCCGGGAGGCAAAATGGATAATATTCCGCAGGCGCTGGGCCGGGCACTCCGCCCCCGTACACCGGAGGGCCGCCCCGTCGGCGTCCCGGACCACCGGGGAGCCGCACTCCGGACAGAATTTCGGAAGTGCAAAGGGCACTGTGTCCGGCGGGCGTTTTTCCATCACTACCGATACAACCTCGGGGATAATCTCCCCCGCCTTCCGGATACGCACCGTGTCCCCAATGCGGATATCCAGTTTGTCAATAAAGTCCTGGTTGTGCAGCGTGGCGTTGGTCACAGTCGTCCCTGAGAGGCGAACCGGCTTTACCACTGCCTTGGGCGTCAGAACGCCGGTGCGGCCCACCTGGACAATAATATCCTCCACCTGGCTCTCCTTCACCTCGGGGGGGTATTTGTATGCCACCGCCCAGCGGGGGGCCTTTGCAGTGCTCCCCAGAAGGGTTCGCTGGGACAAATCGTTGATTTTCATTACAGCCCCATCGATGTCATAGGGGAAGGTGTCCCGGTTCTCCCCAATCCAGTCAATACGCGCCCAGCAGGCGTCCATCTCCGTACAGACCACATAGGGCACCACCGGAAAGCCCATTGCTTTCATGGCATCCAGCGTCTCCTGGTGGGTCGTGTACGCCGCTCCCTCTGCCAGCTGGATATTAAAAACAATGATATCCAGCTGCCTTTCAGCAGTAATCCTCGCATCCAGCTGCCGCATGGAGCCTGCCGCAGCGTTCCGGGGATTTGCCAGGAGGGGCTCTTCGTTGAGCTCACGCTGGGCATTCAGCGCCGCAAAAACCTCCTTGGACATATAGACCTCTCCCCGGACAATCAGCCGCTCCGGTGCGCCCTCCAGCCGCTTAGGCAGGCTCTTCACGGTACGGAGGTTTTCCGTAACGTCCTCCCCCGTCACCCCATCGCCCCGGGTGGCCCCCCGGTAGAGCAGCCCATTCCGATATTCCACCGCCACGGAGAGGCCGTCAATTTTCGGCTCTACCACATAGCTGTGGGCTTTCCCCTCCAGCGCCGTGTCCATCCGCTGGCCAAAGGCGGAGAGCTCCTCAAAGGAGAATACATCCATCAGGCTCTCCAGCGGCACTTCGTGCCGGACACTGGCAAACTTCTCCGAAGGCGCGCCGCCCACCCGCTGGGTGGGGGAATCCGGCGTCTGATAGGCGGGGTTTGCCTCCTCCAGCGCAATGAGGCGCTGCATCAGCGCATCATATTCAAAGTCGCTGATGGTGGGGGCATCCAGCTCATAGTAGGCCCGGTTGTGCGCTTCAATCTCCCGGCGCAGGGCTTCAATTTCCTGTTTTGTATCCATTCCTTCACTCCATATTGAAATAGGTGTCGGGCACGCTGCCCACAATGCCGGACTCCGCCACCAATACCTCTGTAACCACCTGCGTGGACATGATTTCCCAGGGAACCAGGACGTCCACATCAATTGTAAGCTCCAAAATAATCTCATGCTTGGTCTGGTTAATGCCCGCCTCCGTCAGCACGTTGCGGAAATCTGCCCGTGAGGAGGTGAGCATCACAATTTGTACCGGAATCTCCGGGCCGCGGCCCTGGAGCAGATTGCTCCCCGTCAGGTTGCCAACAGGGATTGCGATGTCCAACACCCCGCTGTCTGTAATCTCTACCACATCCTGCAGCAGCTGGGCCGCCAGGGCATTGATATGGGCCATATTGGTAGAGATAGCGGTGATGGCCCCCTGCTCATCCTTCTCCAGGGTAATAAAATAATCATAGTCATACTCCCCCTGGCTCATGGTATCCTGAATGGTATTATTGACCGCCAGGATAATCATATCCGTGGCGTCAGACAGGGCCATCTGTCCCGCCAGGTGACGCAGATATAAGCTCGCAGGCCGCAGGCAGATATAGGCCCCCAGGCAGAGCAGGAGCAGAATCAGTACCGCTTTCCCCTTCCGGGACAGCCTGGGCATACGCA
Source organism: uncultured Oscillospiraceae bacterium (assembly GCA_964601435.1). Lineage (GTDB taxonomy): Bacteria > Bacillota > Clostridia > Oscillospirales > Oscillospiraceae > CAZRNK01. Next base: position 3,242 of record CAZRNK010000093.1, read on the forward strand.
GCGCTACATAGATTGGGCGTCTCTTTCTTCGTGGATACGGCATAGGAATCCCCCCTACGCCGAGTATATGCCCAATTACTCGTCCAACATTTCTGAAATTGCCATTAAAACGCCGTATTTCCCCATTTCATAGGTGAGCCCCCCCTGCAGGTAGGCGCTGTAGGGCGCTCTCATGGGCCCATCGCAGCTCAGCTCGATGGATGCGCCCTGGATAAAGGTCCCTGCCGCCATAATCACCGGGCAGTCATAGCCCGGCATCTGCCAGGGCTCCGGCGTCACAAAGGCGTCCACAGGAGAGCCATGCTGGATGCCCCGGCAGAAGCGCTCCAGCCGCTCCGCACTCCCCAGGGAAACCATCTGGATGATGTCGCTGCGCTTTTCCAGCGGCCCGGGCGATGTCTCATAGCCGAGACGCTGGAGCACACCGGCGCACAGGGCCGCCGTTTTCAGGGCCTGTGCCACAGTGTGGGGAGCCATCAAAAAGCCCTGGAGCAGCAGACGGTTTTGTCCCAGGGTAGAGCCGCATTCTCCCCCGATGCCCGGCGCCGTCAGGCGCTCTGCCGCCCGCTCTACCAACGCCGCCTGTCCGGCAATATAGCCGCCGGTGGGGGCAAGGCCGCCGCCGGGATTTTTAATCAGAGAGCCGGCCATCAAATCCACACCCACCGCTGTGGGCTCCTTCGTCTCGCAGAACTCCCCATAGCAGTTGTCGCAGAGGATATACGCATTGGGGTTCACAGCCTTCACTGCCTGGACAATCTTCCCAATCTCATCCACTGTCAGAGCCCGGCGCTGGCCGTAGCCCCGGGAGCGCTGAATGAAAACAGCGCCAACCTCCCGGCGGGCCGCCTTCTCCCGGATTGCCGGGAAATCCACACACCCCTCCGGTGTCAAGTCCACCTGGTCATAGGCGATTCCGTAAAAGCGCAGGGTACCGAACCCGCCTTCTTCAATGCCGATAACTCCCTGCAGGGTATCATACGGTGCGCCGGTAACGGAGAGCAACGTCTCCCCCGGAGAAAGGCAGGCAAAAAGAGCAGCAGTCAGGGCGTGGGTGCCGTTTACAAAGCCCAGGCGCACCAGAGCCGCCGGTGCGCCGAAAACCTGGGCATAAATTTTATCCAGCGCTTCCCGGCCCAAATCGTCATAACCGTAGCCTGTGGTGCCGGCAAAGTGGCTGTCTGACACAAGGTTTTCCCGAAAGGCCGACAGAATGCGAAAGCTATTCTCCTGGGCCACAGTGTCAATTTCCCGGAAGCGGCCGAACAGTGTCTCCTCCACCTCTCCGGCGAGCTGGAGGAGATTTTGAAATTTTTCATCTTGCAGCATGGTGTACAAACAACTCCGTTAATTTCAGTAAATTCAGCAAATCCCCTTTGTGGGCGATGCTGGCAGGGGTATGAATGTTGCGCACTGGGCAGGCCAGCGCCGCCACCCTGACGCCCGCGCCGCTGCGCTGGATGGCGCTGGCATCTGTCCCGCCGGCAATCTTCCGCTTGGTCTGCCAGGGGATGCCGTTTTCTTCCGCCAGACGCCGGAGGAGGCCCCACAGCTCTCTGTCATAGGCCGTACCCCTGTCCATAAAGGGAATCACGACCCCATCCCCCAGGGCACAAATGCGGTTTCCTCCGGAGACGCCGGGCAAGTCCGCCGCCGTTGTCCCCTCAATGACCAGCGCTAGGTCCGGCTGGAGCTGGTTGGCCGCCACTGCGGCCCCGCGGGTCCCTACTTCCTCCTGGCAGGTGAAGGCAAACCAGCAGTCACAGGGCAAATCCTGCTCTAGAATTTTCAGTAGCACAGCGCACCCGGCCCGGTCGTCAATCGCCTTTGCCTTCAGATAGTCGCTTCCCAGCTCGGCTACCGCGTCGTCAAAGACGGCTGTATCCCCCGGCTCCACCAGCCGGGCTGCCATCTCGCCGCTCACTGCGCCGATGTCAATATAGAGCTCTCCTACAGCGGGTACCTTTTTGCGCTCCTCTGCCGAAGACAGGTGATAGGCCTTAGTGCCAATCACGCCGGCCACCCGGTCCCGGCCAATATAGATTTTCTTGCCAAGAAGAACCCGGCGGTCAATGCCGCCCACGCAGTCAAAGCGCAGGAAACCGCTGGGCTCGATGTAGGTCACGATTAGCCCTACCTCGTCCATGTGGGCGCAGAGCATGAGGGTTTTGCCCCCCGGCTGTGTCCCCCGCTTGAAAACCAGGAGATTGCCCATGGCATCTGTGCGGATTTCGTCTCCATAGGGCAGCGCACGCTCCAGCAGATACTCCCGCACTTCCTCCTCTGAGCCGGAAACGCCGCTTAAATAGCACAGGGTCTTTACCGTGTCAAGCATCTGCCTCCCCCTTTCCCAGGTTCTGGGCCAGGCTGGTCAGCAGCTCCGCGACAGCCTGGGCATCCCGTACATCAATCAGCTCAACCGGGCTGTGCATATAGCGTAGCGGCAGGCTCACCACAGCTGTGGCCACGCCGCTCCGGCTGGTCTGGATGACCCATCCATCCGTTCCGCTGGAGCCGGCCATGACTTCCGTCTGCCAGGGGATACCCGCATCGTCCGCCAGGCGCTCTATCAGAGCCGTCAGCTTCTTGTTCATATTGGGTCCACGGCCAATGGCCGCTCCGCCGCCCAGGACCATGGCCTTGCGTTTTTCAATTTCCGGCGTCCGGGCAAAGGTCACATCCACCGCCACGGCCCAGTCCGGCGCAATGGAAAAGGTTCCGGGCCCGGCTCCCCGCATGCCCAGCTCCTCCTGGGTGCTGAAGAGGAGATAGAGGTCCACATCCAGCTTTTTGCCCTGGAGCAGCTCCAGGACCTTCACCAGCACCGCCGCGCAGCTGCGGTCGTCCAGGGCCTTGCCGCAGAGAAGATGCTCCCCCATCGGCGTACAGCCCCCGGCAAAAACCACAGGTGTCCCCAGCGGAATGCGCGCCTCTGCCTCGGCCTGGGAGAGCCCCACGTCAATGCGCAGCTTATCCAGCGGCGTAACCGTATCCATCTCCCCGGCTGAGAGGACATGGGGCGGCATTGTGGCCACAACACCCAGCATAGGCGGCGTCGTCAGCACCTTCACTTCCCTGGCGGGAAGCATCCGGGCATCCATCCCCCCCAGGGCATCAAAGCACAGGAAGCCCTCCTCAATCCCCGTGACCACCAGGCCAATCTCATCCATGTGGGCGCAGAGCATCAGCTTCGGCGCCTCAGCCACTCCGCAGCTGCGGAGGGCTATCAGGTTGCCCATCGCGTCCGTCTCCACCGCATCTGCATAGGGCGCGATATATTCGGAAATCCGGCGGGAAACTGACGATTCCAGCCCGGAGGGGCCGCTCTCTGCAGAGAGGGCGGAAATTATCTCTTGTAAAAGCACGTCCTTCACTCCAGTTCGTTTACAATTGCCCGGAATGTATCGCCCCGGTGGGCAAAATTCCGGAATTTATCAAAGGAGGAACAGGCCGGGGAGAGCAGGACCGTGTCCCCCTCCCGGGCATAGGCGTGGGCCGCCAGAACTGCCTCCCGAAAATCGTCAAACTCAAAAATCGGCAGCGTATTGGGGTCATATTCCGGCGAGCGTTCCACCGCTGCCCGAATTTTTCCCGCCGTATCCCCGGTGAGGAACAGCGCCTTTACCCGCCGGCAAATCTCATTGCCCAGCTCGTCAAAGGGGATTTGCTTGTCATAGCCGCCGGCAATGAGCAGCGGCTTGCTCTCAAATGACCGGAGCCCGGCGATGGTGCGGGTGGGGCTGGAGGCGATGGAATCGTTACAGTATGTCACACCCCGGAGCTTGCGAATCATCTCCAGACGGTGGGCCACCCCCTTGTATGCCCTGGCCACCTTCCGGTAGTTCTCCGTAGATACCAGGCCCGCCGTGGCGGCAAAGGCCGCCATATAGTTTTCAATATTGTGCACGCCGGGGAGCAGCACCTCGCTCTCCTGTAAAATGGCCTCCACTGTATAGTCCTTCGCGGCGTAGATGGTACCGCTCTGGGCAAAGCAGCCGTTTTTCACCGCCTCTTTCCGGCTGAAAAACAGCACCTCCCCCTTCGCCTCCCGGGCAAAGTCCCGGGTAATGGAGTTATCCAGATTCAGCACCAACCGGCAGGTCTCGTCCTGATTTTGAAA
>CAZRNK010000094.1:0-7305 GCA_964601435.1 uncultured Oscillospiraceae bacterium
CCTGACGGCAGAGGAAAAGCGGTCCTGGATTGCCGGCCTGGAGGGGGGCTCCCTGGGCAGCGACGCCTTCTTCCCCTTCGGCGACAATGTGGAGCGGGCCAGGAAGTCCGGCGTGGCCTATATCGCCCAGCCCGGCGGCAGCATCCGGGACGACAACGTAATTGCCGCCTGCGACAAGTATGGGATTGCCATGGCCTTTACAGGCATGCGGCTGTTCCACCACTAATTTTTAATTAGGAATTAGGAATCAGGAATTAGGGGCTGGGGACTTGTGGAGAAAACAAATATTCTAAAAGAGAAAAGCCTGGCGTTTGCAAAGCGGATTGTCTTTGCCTCCCGATATTTACAGAATGAGAAACAAGAGCACGTGTTGTCTAGGCAGATGTTGCGCAGTGGTACAAGCATTGGTGCGAATATTGCAGAGGCGCAATATGGCAGCAGCCGTAAGGACTTTTTAAATAAGCTATATATTGCTTTGAAAGAGAGCGCCGAAACCCTCTATTGGCTGGAGCTTCTTCACAGCTGCGACTATTTGTCCGGTACTGAATACCAATCGCTGCAGATGGATTGTGAGGAACTGCGAAGGCTGCTTTCCGCTATTACCAAATCTGTCCGTGATGGGAAAGAGCAAAATTCCTAATTCCTAACTCTTAATTCCTAATTTTCCGAAAGGTTGTGTCTGTATGAGAATCCTGGTGGTAGGCGGCGGAGGGCGGGAACACGCCCTGTGCTGGAAGATTGCCCAGTCGGAAAAGGTGACGGCGCTCTACTGCGCCCCAGGCAATGGCGGCATCACCCAAATTGCGGAGTGCGTAGACATCCCGGCCACAGACGTGGCGGCCATGACGGCCTGGGCGAAAGAAAATGCAATCGATTTGGTGGTGGTGGCGCCAGATGACCCCCTGGCCCTGGGCATGGTGGACGCCATGGAGGCGGCGGGCCTCCGGGCATTCGGGCCAAGGAAAAATGCAGCCATCATTGAGGCCAGCAAAGCCTTTTCCAAATCGCTGATGGAGAAATACGGCATCCCCACGGCCCGGTATCAAACCTTCACGGAGATGGACGCGGCCCTGGCGTACATTGCGGAGCAGGGCGCGCCCATTGTGGTCAAGGCGGACGGCCTGGCCCTGGGCAAAGGCGTTGTGGTGGCCGCCACAGTGGCGGAGGCCCAGCAGGCAGTCCGGGAGATGATGGGGGAGAAGAAATTCGGCGAGAGCGGCGCCCGGGTGGTCATCGAGGAATGCATGACCGGCCCGGAGGTGACGGTGCTGGCCTTTGCCGACGGGGAGCACCTGATGCCCATGCCCGCCTCCATGGACCACAAGCGGGCCTTTGACGGCGACGCGGGGCCCAATACCGGTGGCATGGGGGCCATTGCCCCGTCGCCGCTGTATACGCCGGAGCTTGCGTCGGTGTGTATGGAGAAAATTTTTCGGCCCACTCTGGCAGCCATGGCGGCTGAGGGCCGGCCCTTCAAGGGCGTGCTGTATTTTGGCCTGATGCTCACGCCCCAGGGGCCAAAGGTGGTGGAGTATAATGCTCGCTTTGGGGACCCGGAGTGCCAGGCGGTGCTGCCCCTTCTGGAGGGGGATTTGGTGGAAATCCTGGAGGGGTGCATCGACGGGACGCTGGACAAGTGCCCTGTAGCGTGGAAGGCGGGGGCCTCCTGCTGCCTGGTGCTGGCCTCCGGCGGATACCCAACCCACTACGAAAAGGGCTATCCCATCTCCGGCCTGGAGGCTGCGGAGGCGGCGGGGGCTACGGTGTTCCACGCCGGGACCCGCCGGCGGCCTGACGGCAGCTTTGAGACCGCCGGCGGGCGGGTTCTGGGCGTTACGGCCCTGGCCGACACCCTGGAGGCGGCTATCGCTAGCAGCTATGCCGCGGCGGAAAAGATTTCTTTCCAGGATATGCATTTCCGTACCGACATTGGGCGGCGGGCCCTGGATGCGGCGAAGGGGGTATGAGTATGGTCTATCGTATCTATGTGGAGAAGAAGCGCCCCCTTGCCCAGGAGGCGGCGGCCCTGGCCCAGGAAGTGCGCACGCTGATGGGCATCTCCGCCCTGGAAGAAGTGCGGATATTGAACCGGTATGACGTGGAGGGAATTAGCCCGGAGCTTTTTGATGCCTGCCGGGGGACGGTATTCTCCGAGCCGCAGCTGGATGTGGTGTATGATGCGCTGCCCAGCTGGGCGGGGCACGTCTTTGCGGTAGAGTATCTGCCTGGGCAGTTTGACCAGCGCTCGGACAGCGCGGCCCAGTGTATCCAGATGCTCTTCCCGGGGGACCGGCCTGATGTCCGCACTGCCAAGGTGTATCTCCTGAAGGGGAACTTGACGCCGGAAGAACTGGGCCGCATCAAGGCGTATGTTATCAACCCCGTTGAGTGCCGGGAGGCCTCGCTGGAGAAGCCGGAAACGCTGGCTGTGGAGTATCCGCTGCCGCCCCCGGTGGCGGTTCTGACGGAATTCCGGGACAAGGATGAGGCGGCTCTGGGAGAGATGCTCTCGGCCTATGCTCTGGCTATGGATTTGGGGGATTTGCAGTTCTGCCAGGCGTATTTTCGCCGGGAGGGGCGCGACCCCACCCTGACAGAGCTGCGCATGATTGACACCTATTGGTCCGACCACTGCCGCCATACCACCTTTAATACCATTCTGGACGGGGCGGACATCCCAGACCCCCTTTTGGAAAAAACCTATCAGTATTATCTGGACACCCGCTCGGCCCTGGGGCGGAAAAAGCCTGTGACGCTGATGGATTTGGGTACCCTGGCGGCCAAGGCCCTGAAGGCGGAGGGGAAGCTGGAAAAGCTGGACGAGAGCGAGGAAATCAACGCCTGCACTGTGAAGATGGACGTGACGGTGGATGGGGAAAAAGAGCCCTGGCTCCTCCTCTTTAAAAACGAGACCCACAACCACCCCACGGAGATTGAGCCCTTCGGCGGCGCGGCCACCTGTATCGGCGGGGCGATTCGGGACCCCCTCTCCGGGCGGAGCTATGTCTATGGGGCCATGCGCCTTACCGGCGCGGCAAATCCCCTCCAGCCCATTGAAGACACCCTGCCCGGCAAGCTGCCCCAGCGGAAAATCGTCACCACTGCCGCAGCGGGCTATTCCTCCTATGGCAACCAGATTGGCCTGGCCACTGGCCAGGTGGACGAGCTCTATCATCCCGGCTATGCGGCCAAACGGATGGAGATTGGGGCGGTGATTGCGGCGGCCCCAGCCAGAAATGTGCGCCGAGAAACGCCCCAGCCCGGGGACAAGGTGATTCTCCTGGGGGGGCGCACCGGACGGGACGGCTGCGGCGGCGCAACCGGCTCCTCCAAGGCCCATGACAAACACTCCCTTACCGACTGCGGCGCGGAGGTACAAAAGGGCAACGCCCCGGAGGAGCGCAAGCTCCAGCGGCTGTTCCGCTGCCCGGAGGCGGCCCGGCTGATTAAGCGGTGCAACGACTTCGGCGCCGGCGGCGTCAGCGTGGCCATCGGCGAGCTGGCCCAGGGGCTGGAGATTGCGCTGGATGCGGTGCCAAAGAAATATGAGGGGCTGGACGGCACCGAGCTTGCCATCAGCGAGAGCCAGGAGCGTATGGCCGTGGTGGTCGCGCCGGAGGACGCAGCCCGCTTCCTGAAGCTGGCCGCGGCAGAGAATCTGGAGGCCACGGTTGTGGCGGAGGTCACGGCGGAGCAGCGGCTGAAAATGCGCTGGCGGGGGGATGTGATTGTGGACATCTCCCGGGAATTCTTGGATTCCAACGGTGCGGAGAAGCATATGCGTGTCGCTCCGGCGGCCCCCCAGGCTTATGAAAGGGAAGCACCGGCGGACTTCGCTGCGGGCATGGAGGCCCTGGCGGAGGATTTGAACGTCTGCTCCAAGCGGGGGCTGGGGGAGCGTTTTGACGCCACCATCGGCGCCGGGACAGTGCTCATGCCCTTTGGCGGGAAAAACCAGCTTACCCCCATTCAGGCCATGGTGCAGAAGGTCTCCCTGGAGAAAGGGGAGACGGACACCTGTACCGCCATGGCCTGGGGTTATAACCCCTATATTACGGAGAAGAGCCCCTACCACGGGGCCTATCTGGCGGTGGTGGAGTCAGTCTCCAAGCTGGTGGCCACCGGCGCAGAATTTTCGGAAGTGTATCTCTCCTTCCAGGAGTATTTTGAAAAGCTGCGCCGGGAGCCGGCGCGCTGGGGCAAGCCCTTTGCCGCCCTCCTGGGGGCGTTCCAGGCCCAGATGGATTTGGGCGTGGCAGCCATCGGGGGCAAGGACTCCATGAGCGGTTCCTTTGAGGAGCTGGATGTGCCGCCCACGCTGGTGAGCTTTGCCGTCACACCCGCCTGCACCGGCGAGATTGTGAGTCCGGAGCTGAAGGAGGCTGGGCACCGGTTGGTCTGGCTGCGGCCGGAGACGGACGAAAATGGCCTGCCAAAACCGGCGTCCCTCCTGGAAACCTTCAACACCGTCTACAGCCTGCTCTCTGGGGGACAGGCGGTGGCTGCCTGGACGCCCCAGTATGGCGGCGCGGCAGAGGGCCTTTTGAAAATGGCTCTGGGCAACGGCATCGGCGTGGACATTTCCCCGGAGGTATCCCTGGAGGCGCTCTTTGGCTATGCCTATGGCAGTTTCCTGCTGGAGCTGACGCCGGAGGCCCCCCTGGTGGGCACCCTGCTGGGGTATACCCAGGCGGAGGAAATGCTCACCTATGGCGGCGCGTCTGTTTCCCTTCAGTCCCTTTTGGCGCGCTATGAGGCCAAGCTGGAACCGGTATATCCCACCCAAGCACAGGAGGCGCATGGGGAAATTCCCGCTTTTGCCTATGGGGCCGCGAATACAGCCGTACCCCGGGTGTCCTGCAGCCGGCCCAGGGTGCTGATTCCCGTGTTTCCCGGCACCAACTGTGAATACGATACTGCCCGGGCCTTTGAAGCGGCGGGCGCAGCGGCGGAGGTTTTTGTCATCCGCAATCTCACCTCTCAGGACATCGCCCGGAGCGTGGAGGACTTTGCCCGGCGCATTGACGAGAGCCAGATTGTCTTTCTCCCCGGCGGTTTTTCCGGCGGGGACGAGCCCGACGGCAGCGCCAAGTTTATTACGGCTTTCTTCCGCAACGCCCAGGTGCGCGCGGCGGTAGAGCGGCTCCTGGAGGGGAGGGGCGGACTGATGGGCGGAATTTGCAACGGTTTTCAGGCCCTGATTAAGCTGGGGCTGGTGCCCTATGGGCGCATCACCGATGCCACCGAGACGAGCCCCACCCTGACCTTCAACACCATAGGCCGGCACCAGTCCCGGCTGGTGCGGACCCGGGTCTGCGCCAACACATCCCCCTGGCTGCGCCATACCCAGGTGGGGGAAATCTATACCGTACCCATCTCCCACGGGGAGGGGCGGTTCCTGGCTGAGCCGGATGAAATCCTGGCTCTGGCAGAGGCCGGGCAGATTGCCACCCAGTATGTGGATTTGGACGGAGCCCCCACTGGGGACATCCGGTTTAACCCCAACGGTTCCATGTTTGCGGTCGAGGGGATTACCTCGCCGGACGGCCGCGTTCTGGGGAAAATGGGCCACAGCGAGCGCGTGGGGCCGGGCCTGTATAAAAATGTGCCCGGGCGCTACGAGATGGGGCTGTTCCGCTCGGCGGTGGAATATTTCCGCCAGGATTAAGCGGCCAGGCTTTTTATAAGGAGTGAAGCAATGAAGAGCGATATTCAGATTGCCCAGGAGGCTTCTTTGGAACCGATTGGGGAAATTGCCGCCCAGATGGGTCTGGAGCCGGAGCTCCTGGAGCCCTATGGGCGGACCAAGGCGAAAATTGATGTAAATGCCCTCCGGGATGCACCCCGGAATGGGAAACTCATCTCGGTGACGGCCATCAACCCCACCCCGGCGGGGGAGGGCAAGACCACCACCAGCGTGGGGCTGTCGGATGCCCTCCACCGGCTTGGGAAAAACACCATTCTCTGCCTCCGGGAGCCCTCTCTGGGCCCGGTATTCGGCGTGAAGGGCGGCGCTACCGGCGGCGGCATGGCGCAGGTGGCGCCCATGGAGGACATTAACCTCCACTTTACCGGGGACTTTCACGCGGTGGGGGCGGCTAACAACCTGCTGGCCGCTATGCTTGACAACCACATCCAGCAGGGGAACGCCCTGGGCCTGGATGTAAAAAAGATTACCTGGCGCCGCTGCGTGGATATGAATGACCGGCAGCTCCGGAACATTGTCTGCGGCTTAGGCGGCCGGATGCAGGGCGTGCCCCGGGAGGAGGGCTTTGAGATTACAGTGGCCAGCGAGGTCATGGCCATCCTCTGCCTGGCCACCAGCCTGCGGGATTTGAAGGAGCGGCTGGGGCGGATTATCGTGGGCTATACCTATGATGACCGGCCGGTGACGGCGGCAGACCTGAAGGCCCAGGGGGCTATGGCGGCGCTGCTGCGGGACGCCATGAAGCCCAACTTAGTCCAGACCCTGGAGCACACCCCCGCCCTGATTCACGGCGGGCCCTTTGCCAATATCGCCCACGGCTGCAACAGCGTTTCCGCCACAGATACGGCCTTGAAGCTGGCCGATTATGTGGTCACGGAGGCGGGCTTCGGGGCAGATTTGGGCGCAGAAAAGTTTTTGGATATCAAGTGCCGCCTGGCGGGCTTTGCACCTGATGCGGTGGTCATCGTGGCCACAGTCCGGGCCCTGAAATACAACGGCGGCGTGGCAAAAGCTGACTTGGGCAAAGAAAACCTGGCGGCCCTGGAGCGGGGCCTGCCCAATCTTCTGAAACATATTGAGAACATCACGGAAGTATTTGGGCTGCTGGCAGTGGTGGCCATTAACCGCTTTGACAGCGATACGGATGCGGAGCTGGCGCTGATTCGCGCTGCCTGCCGGGAGCGGGGCGTGGACGTTGCCCTCAGCGAGGTCTGGGGCCGGGGCGGCGCCGGCGGCGAGGAGCTGGCCCGGGCCGTACTCCGGCTGTGCGATGAAGAGAAGCAGCTGCGCTTTGCCTATGCGCTGGAGTCCCCGCTGCGGGAGAAGATTGAGACGATTGTCCGGCGGATTTACGGTGGCGCCGGCGTGACCTACAGCGCCGCGGCCAGTCGGGAGATTGACCGCCTGGAGGCGCTGGGCTTTGGCGGCTTGCCTGTGTGCATGGCAAAGACCCAGTATTCCCTCAGCGACGATGCGAAGAAATTGGGCCGGCCGGAGGGCTTTACCGTGTCGGTTACCAAGGTGAAGGTCTGTGCCGGAGCGGGCTTTGTGGTGGTGCAGACCGGCGAGGTCATGACGATGCCGGGCCTGCCGAAGGT
>CAZRNK010000095.1:0-7293 GCA_964601435.1 uncultured Oscillospiraceae bacterium
ATCAGCAGGACGAAAATCAGGACAAACACAAGCAGTGTTTTTTTCTTGGCCATGGTGCTTCCTCCTAACTGAGCAGGCTGAGCAGCCGGCCCAAAGTTCCAGTTGCCATCAGGATGCCGATGAGAATCAGAAGGCTCCCGCTGACAAGGTTGATGATTTTGTAATTCCGTTTTATCCAGTCGAAGGTGGATTTGAGTTTGTCAATGAGTACGGCGCTGAGAATAAAGGGAATCCCCAGGCCCAGGGAATAGGCCAGGAGCATCAGCATGCCCGTCAGGACACTGCCCTGCTGGGAGGCCAGCATCAGGGCCGACCCCAGAAATGCGCCCACACAGGGGGTCCAGCTCAGGGAAAACACAAAGCCGAACAGCAGGGAGGAGAAAAATCCCACGGGCCGGACTGCGGCGTGCTGCCGCCCGCCTCCGAAGAGGTTGATGCGCAGAACGCCTAAGAAATTCAGCCCGAAAACAATCACCACCAGACCGGAGACGATGTTCACCGCTGTCTGATATGTGCGCAGAAAGCTGCCCAGCGTTCCGGCCAGCGTGCCCAGCAGCATAAAGACGAGGGTAAAGCCCAGGACAAAGCCAAGGGCGCCGGAGAGGGCCTTCCGGGTGCTGCGGGCCTCTCCGCCTGCAAAATAGGAAATATAAATGGGGAGCATGGGCAGCAGGCAGGGGGAGATGAAGGTGATGATGCCCTCTAAGAAGGAGATTAGGTACTGCATCCGCTATCGTGCTCCTTTCCAAAGATGCCCGACAGGAGCCAGCCGATGAGGGCCATGTAGAGCATGGTTCGAATGGGGCTGGCTGTGATGGGGCATGTCCCCGAGGCACAGCCGGCCAGGAAGTAATAGGCAAGCCCAACAGCCGCGCCGCTCAGGGTGAACAGGATGGAACGGCGCCATCTTCTCCATAGTTTCTTCATGTTAACCTCCTCTGGGATAACTTTTGTCCCGGGGAAATCAGCCTGTCACGGAGAGTATACACCTGACCGGGCAGTTCTTCCGTGATCTTATCACAAAAAAAGCCCGCTGCAAAGCATTTTTGCAGCGGGCAAAATAGTATCGGGGGAGCTCGAGGGGGCAAGGCCCGCCTCGAATGGAATTAACCGACGTCAAAACGTCCGGAACCTCAGGGCGTTTTGAGCGAAGCGGCATTTTGCTTATAAGCAAAATGCCCGGCGGCAAGCAGGTGGTGGACAATCAATAGTCCTCCGCGTGGATTTCAAAGAAGCTCTGGGCATAGCCGCAGGTGGGGCAGACGTCGGGCGCGGCGGTGCCCACTACAATGTGGCCGCAGTTGCGGCACTCCCAGACCTTGACACTGCTCTTTTGAAAGACCTGGGCTGTCTCCACATTGCGCAGCAGGGCCCGGTAGCGCTCCTCGTGGCGCTTCTCGATGTCGGCCACCAGGCGGAATTTGGCCGCCAGCTCCGGAAATCCCTCGGCCTCGGCGGTTTTGGCAAAGCCGTCGTACATGTCCGTCCACTCATAGTTTTCCCCCTCGGCAGCGTGGAGGAGATTCTGAGCGGTGTCTCCAATGCCGTTCAGCTCAGAGAACCACATCCGGGCATGGGCGCGCTCATTTTCTGCGGTTTTCAAAAACAAATCTGCAATCTGCTCGTAGCCTTCCCGCCGGGCCACTTCGGCAAAGAAGCTGTATTTGTTCCGGGCCTCAGATTCCCCGGCAAAGGCGGCCGCCAGGTTTTTCTCCGTCTGGGTGCCGGCATACCGGTTGGCGGCGGGGGGCGTATCCTCTATCTTCTGAAAAGCGCTGGCAGGCTGCCGGCACACCGGGCAGGTAAAGCCGTCTGGCAGAGGCCCTTCATGAATATAGCCGCAGACGCTGCATTTCCATTTTTCCATGGTTCCAATAGGCTCCTTTTCTTTTGCAGTGGGTTCGTCGTTGTTGGGCAGCATTTCCAGGAGCTGCCGGACTGCCTCAGTGGGAAAATCTGCACTGGGGGGATTGTCCAGGAGGCTGGTGAGCAGGGCATGGGTGTTCCCGCTTTGGGGCAGCATGTAGCCAGACTCCCGGAGAATGTCTTCCGCCACCAGCCGGGCGGATTTGGAGATGCCCAGCATCAGCCGGCGCAGGCCGTCGTGCTCAGTGGCGGCCGCAATTTGCCGCGCCATTGCCTCTTCCCGGGCCTTGGCCTCGGCCAGATAGTTGGAGACGGAGACGGTGGCCTCGGCTTTGGGCTGCTGGGGCGGATATGCCAGCGGCACCATGCTGATGGCGGCGCTGGGACAGGCGTCGGCGCAGGCGCCGCAGCCTAGGCATTTGTCTACGTCGATGATGCTGTCCTCTGTGTCTGTCGCTCCCACAGGGCAGACGTACAGGCACAGGCAGTCCTTGGTGCACAGGCGCAGATTTCGAACGGCGACTTTCTTCATGCCGAAGCCCTCCCTTCTATTTTTTTAAATTTCCAGTCGGGTACCTTACACACCGGGCAGAGGGCGGGGGGCGCTTCCCCTACGTAGAGGAAGCCGCAGACTGTGCAAATCCAGACGTCCTTTTCCGCCAGGAATGCTTCGCCCAGCTGGGCATATTGGGATAGCAGGGAGGCAGTCATCCGCGTCACTTTTTCGCCCCAGACGCAAATCCGCTGGGTGCCCCGGTCGCCGGCGGACTGCGCCGCATCCAGGACCGCGGGATAAGTTTCAGCCAAATCCCGGTCAATCTGGCTGGAGAGCTTGGTGAGGTCAGCGCCGCGCTCACCGGGGGTGACGGCGGTAAAATATTCTGCAAGCTCCGTAAACAGGGCCTGCTCCCGGGCTTTATACTGTTTTTCACAGCCCCGGGCCAGGTTGGAAAACAATGCGGCCAGGGCGCCGGGGGAGAGCGCATGCATATCGCCATCCAGCTCCAGGGGAGCGGGGGCGGCCTTTTCTGGTGGGGATTGTGCTGCGTCGGGCCGGAACATGGCCTTGCCCGCCCGGCACAGGGGACATACCCAGGTATCAGGCAGGTCACGGAAGGGGACAGGTTCTTTGGCTTCGTCGTATACATATCCGCAGACAGAACAGATGTATTTCATGAAATCCCTCCTTTTTTCGCTGGTGCTTGGTTTCAGTATACTGGAATTTCCACCCGGAAACCGTGACAATATCACGTGGCAGGCGGGGGGCAGCAAAAAAGAGGAACGGCCCGCCCGGCTGCGCCGGGAAGGGCTGCTCCGCTTCTGATGGTTTTACGCTTTCCAGAGGCTGTGGAGGTTGCAGTAGGCGTACACGGCCTCTACCTCGTCCCCCTCGCAGATGGCGAAACATGCCTTGGGCGCGTCGCCGGGATGGAGAACCTTGCGCTGGTTGCCCTGCTTGGTCTGGAGGGAAATCCACTCAATGTAGTGCTCCGGCAGCATGGGGTGCTCTACAGAACCCACAGTGACGGAGACCTTGTTGCCCTCAACCTGATAGACCGGGACGTGCTTTTCCTGGGCGGCGTCGGTGGTGCCGGGGATGATTTCGGTCATCTTCTGGCCGCAGCACATGACAGGGACGCCTGAGTTTTTGACCATGGCAATAATATTGCCACAATGCTCGCAGATGTAGAATTTTTGCTCCATGTTCTTTGCCTCCTGTTCTATTTTTCTGTTATGGCAAGCCGCTGTGCGCGGCATTTCCCCAAAGCTCAGTTGTGGCAGCCGTGGCTGCCGCAGGCATGGTCGCCGCAGCTGTGGTGGCTGTCGCCGTGGTGATGGTTGCAGTGGGCGTCGGCGTCAAAGTCCAGTTTCCCGGCCAAAAAGTCCGCCACCGCCTGGTCTGCTAGCCCTGACACACCGCCGTAGAGCTGGATACCGGCGGCCTCCAGCGCGGAGCGGGCGCCCCCGCCGATGCCGCCGCAAATCAGCACGTCCGCCCCCAGGGCCTGGAGCACGCCAGCCAGGGCGCCGTGGCCCTGTCCGCCGGTGTCGGTCACGGCGGAGGCGGTGACAGCGCCGTCCGTTACATCATAGACCTTGAAACGCTCTGTGCGGCCAAAATGCTGAAAAATCTGCCCGTTTTCAAATGGAACTGCTATTCTCATGACAGCTTTTCCCTTCGGTTTTGCAAATTGCTGATTTAGCTGAAATTTATAACATCCGCAGCACAGTATGCAGTCCGTTTCCCCATTACAGAGCTGAAAGTCTCCGCCTTCAATCCTTAGGGCCACGCCTTCAACCAATGCATCGGCCAGTTTCTTTCGGGCGGCGGTGTAGATAAGCTGCACCGTTGTCCGGGAAATTTCCATCAGGGCGCCGCACTGCTCCTGGGAGAGGCCCTCCTTATCAATCAGCCGGATGGTCTCGTATTCGTCTACGGTCAGTGTAATGGCGCCGCGGCGGTGGCCGCCCACAGGCATAAAGGCCCGCACAAGAGGGTAATGGCACACTTTTCTGCTTTTCTTGGGCCTTGGCATACTGCACTCCTTCCCGAAAAATTGCTGCGGGTTTCTTGCTTCCAGTATAGGCGTATATCGGGTATATGTCAATATCTTTTGAAAAATTTATTTGGCATATACCCGAATTGACAAGGGGAAAGAGATGCCGTATACTGGAGGCATAGCAAGGGGGATATGTATGGAAATTGCAAGCTACTTTCCTATGTGGAATAAACTCACCCAGACAGAGCGGCAGACGCTGGAGAGCGCGGCCATGCCCAGGGAGGTCCCCAGCGGGACGGCGCTACACAATGGCTCTGCAGATTGCCTGGGCCTGCTGCTGGTCCAATCCGGGCAGCTCCGGGCCTATATTCTGTCCGAGGAGGGGCGGGAGATTACCATCTATCGGCTCTCGGAGGGGGATATCTGTCTGTTTTCTGCCTCCTGTATGCTGCGCAGCATCCAGTTTGAAATTTTTGTAGAGGCGGAGAAGGACAGCAGCCTGTGGGTGATTCCGTCGGAGGTATATAAAGACCTGATGGCCCAATCCGCCCTGCTGGCCAACTATACCAACGAGCTGATGGCCAGCCGTTTTTCCGAGGTGATGTGGCTCCTGGAGCAAATCCTGTGGAAACGGCAGGATAAGCGCCTGGCAGATTTTCTCCTGGAAGAATCTGCGCCGGAGGGGACGGATACGCTGAAAATTACCCATGAACGGATTGGCAGCCACCTGGGAACGGCCCGGGAGGTGGTAACCCGTATGCTCCGCTATTTCCAGAGCGAGGGACTTGTGTCCCTGTCTCGGGGGACCGTGACCCTGCTGGATAAAAAGGCCCTGGCAGACTTGGGGGCATCATAGAGGGAAAATGGCACTTTCCTTGGCTTTCAGAAAAAGTGCCCAAACGTCATTTTTACTTTTCTCCCTTGCGAGGGGACAGGAGCGTTCCTACTTTTCTTTCTCCAGCGAAAGAAAAGTAGGCAAAAGAAACGCCGCAAGAGGGGGAACAGCGACAAAGGCTGTTCCCCCTCTTGACTTCCCCTCTAAACTTTATAACCAGTTGCGGCCAGGCTGGAGGAGGTAAACAAAATTTGTCTCCAGCGTCGATTTGCCGGGCCACAGGGCCCTGGTGCGGACGAGCATCCGGGAATACATGCTTTGTCACACTTTGCAGTGTGCTATCCAACTTCGAGAGCGGAATAAGGACTGGCACTAAGACCCTGCTTCGTCTAGGGCGCAAGCCCGGTGTTGGCTGCTGGAGAGCTTTCCAACATTCTGCCATCGGCCCCAGCGCTGGAGACTAAGATTTGCGTGGGGGGATTCCAAAGGGGACCCGGCATTTTTAGCCGGGTCCCCTTTGGCCTGTTCTTTTGGATACTTTTCTTGCAGGAGCAAGAAAAGTATTGCCTTCGTTTCTTTCGCTGGTGAAAGAAATGGGTGGAATATTCCTCTTTTCTTGAGAGCCAAGAAAAGTACCGCTCCCGCTCCCTGGTCTGGAAAAAAAGAAAAACGGGCCCCAAATACTGACTTTTGAAAAATCGACAATTTTTGATTATTGGATTTTTTCTTTCAGGTAGCGTCCAGTGAGGCTCTCCGGACACGCGGCTACGGCCTGGGGCGTGCCGGCAGCTACAATCCGGCCGCCCTCTGCCCCGCCGCCGGGGCCCATATCCAGAATATAGTCGGCGTTGGCCATGACGTCCAGGTCGTGCTCAATGACAATAACGGTGGCGCCTCTGTCCAGCAGGGCCTGAAACACGCCCAGCAGGGTCTGGACATCCAGTGGGTGGAGGCCGATGGTGGGCTCATCGAAGACAAAGACGGTGTCGGCCTGCCCCCGGCCCATCTCGCTGGCCAGCTTCAGCCGCTGGGCCTCGCCGCCGGACAGGCTGGGGGTGGCCTCCCCCAGGGTGAGGTAGCCCAAGCCCAGACTCTCCAGGACCTCCAGACGCTGGCACACCAGCTTCATGCCGGCACAGGCGTTCAGGGCAGAGCTGACGTCCATGGCCATCAGATCCGGCAGGGTAAAGCGCTGCCCGGCTTTGTTTTCATACTGAACCCGGCCGGCATCCTTCCCGTACCGGGAACCCCGGCACTCGGGACAGGGGATATCCACATCGGGCAAAAACTGCACGTCCAGGCTGATGGAGCCGGTTCCGTCGCAGATTGGGCAGCGGAGGGAGCCGGTGTTGTATGAGAAGTCTCCCGCCTTGTAGCCCAGGGCCTTGGCCTCCGGCGTCCGGGCAAAAATTTTCCGCAGCTCGTCGTGGACGCCGGCGTAGGTGGCCACGGTGGAGCGGACGTTGAGGCCGATGGGAGTGGCATCGATGAGCTTGACACGTCCAATGCCGGGAGCGGAGATGGCATGAACGTGGTCAGGGAGTGCCTTTCCCCCAATGGCAGCCTCCAGGGCTGGAATGAAGCTCTCCAGAATCAGGGTGGTTTTGCCGGAGCCGGAGACACCCGTGACTACGGTCAGCCGTCCAATGGGGATGTCTGCCTCCAAGGGCTTGACGGTGTGGATGGCACCGGTGGACAGGTGGATGTCCCCGCTGCGGAACAGCTCCGAATCCGACGCGCCCTGGCGCAGGCGGACCGCCGCTGCCCCGGAGAGGAAGGGGCCAATCCGGGAGGCAGGATTGGCCGCAATCTCTTCGCAGGTGCCCTGCGCCACAACTTCGCCGCCGGCGGCCCCGGCGCCGGGACCCATCTCAATGAGGTAGTCAGCGGCGGCCAGAATCTGGGTGTCGTGGTCCACCAGAAGGACGGAGTTGCCGTCAGAAACCAAATCCTCCATAACTGCCGTCAGCCCGGTGATGTTGGCCGGGTGTAGCCCGATAGATGGCTCGTCCAGGACGTAGAGCACGCCGGTGGTGCGGTTGCGCACCGCCCGGGCCAGCTGCATCCGCTGCCGCTCCCCGGTGGAGAGGG
>CAZRNK010000096.1:0-7238 GCA_964601435.1 uncultured Oscillospiraceae bacterium
AAACCTACATTTTTTTCTCGCCGTTTTCTTACATTTTATCATTGGCGCTGACATACATCCAGCTGGTATATGAACCTAGGCGCAGACGCCTACCCCCGGACCAACAAGGGCAACCCGCTGGGAGCCATGGTAGCCCACAAGCTGTTCCAGGGAAACTATGAGGGGCCGGAGTGGGATTTCCATAACGCCAGGTTTGCCGGCTGCCAGGGGGCCGTGATGCACAAGCGCCAGATGGCGGGCCTGCTGTGCTTCAATACAGCGGAGCTGGGCACCATGCGGGAAACCTACAAGGAGTATTTTGACCGCAATGGCATTCCTATGCTGCTGATAGACCCGGATGAGAGCCTGGAAAAGCAGTATGCGGATACGGAAGCTTTCATCCAGGAGCTGCTGCGCAAACAGCAGGTCTGATTTCCCTTTTCCTATTTTCTCCCTGAAAAAAGGAGCTGTACATGAACGCTATGTACAGCTCCTTTTTGCGCGGGCAAAAAAGCGGCCCCGCCATGCCAGGGGAAATGGGCATGGTCGGGGCCTATGGGAAACCCGGTAAGCAGGGGAAGGCTTACCGGGCGGGGTAAAACCCGGATGGCGTCTCGCTTAGGTTAATCATGATATTCTTCTGCTGGGTGTAATGGCTCAGGATGACCTTATGGGTCTCCCGGCCGATGCCGGAGTGCTTGTAGCCGCCGAAGGGAGCGCCTGCGGGGATCTGGTTGTAGGTGTTGACCCACATGCGGCCCGTCTCAATGCCCCGGGACACCCGGATAGCCCGGTTCAAATCCCGCGTCCAGACCGCGCCGCCCAGGCCGTAGACGGAGTCGTTGGCCATGGCGATGACCTCTTCCTCGGTCTTGAACTTGATAATCACGGCCACAGGCCCGAAAATCTCCTCCTGGACCACGCGCATGTCATTGGTCACGTTGGCAATGAGCGTCGGCTGCATAAAGCTGCCCTTGGCGCAGGCGCCCTCGGTATAGGCCGCGCCACCGCAGAGGACTTCCGCCCCCTCAGCCTTGGCCAGCTCCACATAGGAGAGAATCTTTTTCAGCTGCCCTTCATTAATCTGGGAGCCCATCTGGGTCTCCGGGTCCAGGGGATTGCCCACCTTGATTTTCCCGAAAGCGTCCACAGCGGCGGCGACAAACTTGTCATAAATGCCCTCCTGGACAAAGACCCGGGAACCGGCGCAGCACACCTGGCCCTGGTTGAAGAGGATGCCCAGCTGGAGGCCATCCAGGGCCATATCCCACTGACAGTCGTCAAAATAAATATTGGCGCTCTTGCCGCCCAGCTCCAGGGTGGAGGGGATGAGCTTCTCCGCTGCAGCCTTGCCCACCTCCAGGCCCACCTCGGTGGAGCCGGTGAAAGCCAGCTTCCGGAAGCCGGGGTGCTCCAGCATATACTGGCCGGACTTGGAGCCCTTGCCGGTGATGACGTTGACCACGCCCGCAGGGAGCAAATCCCCAATCAGCTCCATCAGCACCAGGGCACTCAGCGGCGTGGTAGAGGAGGTCTTGAGCACAACGCAGTTCCCGGCGGCCAGGGCGGGGGCCAGCTTCCAGGCGGCCATCAACAGGGGGAAATTCCACGGCACAATCTGCCCCACTACGCCAATCGGCTCCTGGAGCACCAGGCTCAGGAAATTGCCGTCCAGGACCTTGGCAGTGCCCTCTTCAGTGCGGATGGCCCCGGCAAAATAGCGGAAGTGGTCCGAGGAATAGGGCACGTCGATGGCCATGGTCTCCCGGATTGGCTTGCCGTTGTCCATAGTCTCCACTGTGGCCAGCAGCTCGGCATGCGCATCAATGCGGTCGGCAATTTTCAGGAGGATGTCGGCCCGCTTGGCCGGCTCCATGTCCCTCCAGGCGGGAAAGGCGGCCCAGGCGGCCTGCACTGCCGCATCCACATCCTCCCGGGTGGCCTCGGCACAGTCTGCCAGGTGCTCCCCGGTGGCGGGATTGCGGGTCTCGAAGAGGCCTCCGTCCGAGGCGGGGACAAACTGTCCATTTATATACAGTCCATACTGTTTCTTTAAATTCACATTCATGTTGTCCGCTCCTTCCAATCAAGCTATCTTGGATTTTTCTTTATTATAGCGGACTGCCGGGCATTTTGTCTTGTGTAAAACGAAAATTTCCACCCACCCGTTTTGTCTGATTGCACAAAGAGATTGTTGCAATTTCCGCAGCTTTTCTCCAGTACAGCTGCATACCGGGTTTTGAAAAATTTTGCTTTCCATGTTATACTGATTTTTAACGTACAAATTCTGCCTGCCGGCACGAGAAAGGGACTGCACCATGGAAAACACCCCCTCCCTGCGGTTGCTGAATGCCACCTGGAAGCTGTTCAACGCCTCCCGCACTGCGGGCCTGAGCACGCTGATTCAGGCTGCCAGCGAGGTATTTAACGCCCCGATCCTCTATACCAACGAGCTGTTCCAGATTCGGGTCATGTATCCCAACCACCCCACCGGCGACCCTGGATGGGATGAACTCTATGAGCAGCGCCACCTGCCGCTGGACGAAATCTGGAAAATCCTCGACGAAAACCTGTCCGGCGCCGAGCCCTTTTACCAGCCCTTTTATGCCAATACCGGCCTGTGCCGGGATGTGCCCCGCCTCTTTGGAGAGGTGGTGCGCAGCAAGGCGGTCCGCGGGCATATTGTCGTCTATCTGGGGGATATCCCGCTCCAGGCAGAGGATTTGGAGATTATGGACACCCTGACGGAGCTGTTGCGCCAGAAGGCAGACCGGCGGGCCGCCGGTATGGACAACTGGACCCAGGCCGTCACTACCCACTTCCAGCTCCTTCTGGATTTGGACACGCCCAGGCACCTGGTCACCAAGGCCGTCAACGCCCTGCACACCGCGCTGAGCGGGCAGTACGCCGTCATGGTTACCCCCTTTGGCCGCATGGCCTCCCAGCGGGCCTTTGCCGACTATACGGTGATGCAGGTCCGGGAACGGTTTCGCAACAACGTAGTCTGCCTGGTCCACCAGGAGGCGGGGGCTATCGTTACGCTCCTGGGCGGCGTGAAGGGCAGCCAGCAGGGCTACAGCGCCCGGCCGGCCAATAGCGCACTGGTACGCAACCTTTTCTACTTTTTTGAGCAGTTTGACCTGGTCTCCGGGTTGAGCGCCGTCTTTGACGATGTGAGCCGGACCCACGCCTACTACCGCCAGGCCCTCCTCTCCGCCAAAATGGCCCTGCGGACCGGCGGCACCCACCGGGCAGTTTTCAACGACTATATGCCCCGGCCCATGATTGCCGCCCTGCTGGAGCACGAGGATGCGGAGACCTTTCTTCACCCAGCCTTGCCCGCCATGTACCGCTATGACCAGGCCCACAACACCGCCTATTTCCAGACCCTCTACGAATACCTCATGAACATGCTGGACAAGAGTGCGGCGGCGGCCATGCTGGAGCTGCACAAGAACACGCTGCAATACCGGCTCAACCGCATTTCAGAGCTTTTCGGCCTGGATTTGAACCACGCCCAGACCCTGATGAACCTGCTGCTGAGCTTCCTGCTCTGGGACCTCACCCATACGCCGGAGAAGGAATAGAGAGAACCCATCCATATATTCCAAACGCCGTCCGCAAGGGCGGCGTTTTTAACATTTCGCCAACATTTCTATAAAGCTTTTCAAATACCGGCGGCGTACCCTACTATCAGATTCAGCCGAAAAGAAAATTTACTTGCGGCCAATGTGATACAAACCGTCAGAAAGGCAGGTATGTTTGATGGATACAAAAAAGACTGTTTATTTGGTGACTGGCGCCGCCGGTTTCCTGGGCAGCACCGTATGCCGCCAGCTCCTCCACCGGGGTGAGCAGGTGCGGGCGCTGGTGCTCCCTGGGGACCCCGCAGCCCGGTATATCCCCGGGGATGTAACCCAGTGCGAAGGGGATTTGTGTGACTTGGACTCCCTGGCCCGGTTCTTCTCCATCCCCCGGGGGATGGAGAGCGTCGTGATTCACTGTGCCAGCATCGTCACCGTAGACCCGGACTATAACAAAAAGGTCATGGACGTGAATGTGGAGGGCACAAAGAATATCATCGAGTTCTGTCTGGCCCACGAGGAGTGCCGGAAGCTCGTCTATGTCAGCAGCACCGGCGCCATCCCTGAACTCCCCAAGGGCCAGGCCATCCGGGAAGTCGCCCATTTTGACGCAAAAAAAAGTAGTGGGCTGCTACAGCCAGTCCAAGGCGCTGGCCACCCAGGCGGTGCTGGACGCGGTGGAGCGGCGGGGACTGAACGCCTGCGTCGTCCACCCCAGCGGCATCCTGGGCCCGGAGGACAACGCCATAGGCGAGACCACCGGCGTAATTATCCAGATTATTAACGGGGAGATGCCCGTGGGCATCTCCGGCTCTTTCAACCTGTGTGACGTCCGGGATTTGGCCGCCGGCTGCATTGCCGCCGCCGACAAGGGACGCCGGGGAGAATGCTATATTCTGGGCAACAAAGAGGTGACGCTGAAGCAGCTCTCCAAAATGCTGGCAAAAAACGCCGGCTGCAAGCCCATGCGCCTGTTCCTGCCGGCGGGGCTTGCCCGCCTCATCGCCGCCATCCTGGAAAAACGGGCCAAGAAGAAGGGCGAGCGGCCGCTGATGACCACCTTCTCGGTATACAACCTGGCCCGGAACAATCACTTTGATTCCAGCAAGGCCCAGCGGGAGCTGGGCTATCGCACCCGCCCCTATGAGGAGACCCTCCGGGACGAGGTGGCGTGGCTCATCCGCTCGGGGCATATCCACCCGGCCCATCCCGGCGGCGGTGCGGTCCTGGTCTCTTGACCATTCCCCCGCCCCGGTAAAAATAGAGGCAACCTAGCTCCAAAAAATAAAGAGAAAAGAGGAGGCGCCCATGCGTATCAAGCAAACCCTGACCCGAACCGCCCTAGCCACGGCCATGGATTACATCTCCGGCGACCCGGAGAAAAACCTGCCCAAGCTGCTGAAGTTTATCGAAACCCTCGGCTGGGACGAGAACCAGACCCGGGTATTCCACTCCATTCTGGACAACCCGGACAATGTCTGGTATCAATATCTCATGAGCCTGTGGCGGGATATTGACAACGATGTGCTGAAGACGGTTTTCCGCAATTTTGGCCTGAACGCCACCCTGTTCGGGCACCCCGAGCAGCAGGCCAACGCAGAGAAGTACGGCTGCAGCGTTCCCTGCGCCATCCTCATGGATCCCACCAGCGCCTGCAACCTCCACTGCACCGGCTGCCGGGCGGCGGAATATGGCGATAAGCTCAACCTGACCTATGAAGAGATGGACAGCATCGTCAACCAGGCCAACGCCCTGGGCTGCTACGTCTTCCTCTTCACCGGCGGAGAGCCCCTGGTACGCAAAAAGGACATCATCCGCCTGTGCGAGGCCCACAGCGACTGCCAGTTTGCCGCCTTTACCAACGCTACGCTGATTGACGAGGCCTTTGCCGACGAGATGCTCAGAGTTAAGAATTTCATCCCCGCCATCAGCGTGGAGGGCTTCGAGGAATCCACCGACTTCCGCCGGGGTGCGGGCACCTTCAGGCGCATTGAGAAGGCCATGGCCATCCTGCGGGAAAAGCGGCTACCCTTTGGCCTCTCCTGCTGCTACACCAGCCAGAACGCTGCGGTCATCGGCAGCGAGGAATATTTCGACCAGATGATTGCCTGGGGCGCTAAGTTCTGCTGGCTGTTCACCTACATGCCCGTCGGCAAGGATGCCGTCCCGGAGCTGATGGCCTCCGCCCAGCAGCGGAAATTCATGTACGACCAGGTGCGCGCCTTCCGAAAGACCAAGCCCATCTTCACCATCGACTTCTGGAACGACGGGGAGTTTGTGGGCGGCTGCATTGCCGGCGGGCGGCGCTATCTCCATATCAACGCCAACGGTGACATGGACCCCTGCGCCTTTATCCACTATTCCGACGCAAACATCCGGGAGAAAACCCTCCTGGAGGGCCTGCGCTCTCCGCTGTTCATGGCCTATCACGACGGCCAGCCCTTCTCGGACAACCTGCTGCGCCCCTGCCCCCTCCTGGACAACCAGGGCGCCCTGGCAAAGATGATCCGGGCCACTGGCGCCCATTCCACAGACTTGCAGAACCCTGAGGACGTGGACGACCTTACAGCCAAATGTATCCCCGCTGCCGACGCCTGGCAGCCTGTGGCCGACGCCCTCTGGGCCTGTTCCGGCCACTGCGCCGGCTGCAGCAGCGCCCACGCGGAATAAAGCAGGAAAAAATCCCAAATCCCGAAGCGCCCCCGGTGCTTCGGGATTTATTGCTGTCGCCAAAAATCTTATAGCCTCTGTTGACAATCAAACGACCGTATGTTAAGCTGTATATAAACGGAAGCAACCCTTGTTATCGCGGTCAACTGCAAAGCGGATTGTATACAAGGAGGCATATGAAAATGAGACATCGGAAAAGGACATTTTTCACTGGCCTGCTTTTGTTTATCGCCCTGCTTTTCCCCCTGGCGGGCTGCGGCGGGGTAACCCACTCCGGAACGGCACAGCCCACAGGCCCCGGCGGGAGCCAGACAGCCCCCGTCCAGCCCATATCGGCGGAAGCGTTAGGACTGGCGTACCACGCAGAAATCCTCCCCCTTCCGGAGGTGTATGACAGCTATCAGGACTTGTGCTGGTATGCGGGGCAGCTCTACGCCATAGCCCTCAATTATGGCTACGCCGGCGGAGGGACAGCCCAGCTCGTGACCCTCTCCACGGAAACCGGAGCGGCCACCCCGGTTGGGGAGAGCATTGCCGGCAACGGCCTGCATCTGTTCCCGGCGGCAGACGGCCTCTGGCTCTGGGTTGGCACCCGGGAGGGGAATACTCTCCGGAAGATAGATGCCGAAGGGAACCTGCTGGAGGAACTGGAACTGCCGTGGCTGACCCTGGATGCCGCCATGGCGGCGTCCTTCGCCGTGGCGGAAAACGGGGACCTTTACATAGACAGCGGGGAGGCCGTTCTGGTGTTCAGCAGCGAGGGCGAGTCCCTGCTCTCCGTCTCCCACGGCTCTGCCCAGGATGGCTACGGCTTCGCCTTCACCGGAAACCGGGCCTATATTCCCCAGGAGCTGTTCCAGGGCTATGGGCTGGACATAATTGATGCGGCAACACGCACTGCGCAGAGCCCGGTTTCCGTGGAGACCTGGTGTACAAATGTGGCCGACGGGGCACTGGCGGGATATACCCTCTGTTACAACACGGCGGAGGGCCTCTCCGGCTGGT
>CAZRNK010000097.1:0-7163 GCA_964601435.1 uncultured Oscillospiraceae bacterium
CCGTTGACCATCTTCAGAATCCGCTCCACCTCGCCGCCGAAGTCGGCGTGGCCCGGGGTGTCCACAATGTTGATTTTCGTATCCTTATAGCGGACGGCGGTGTTTTTGGCCAGGATGGTAATCCCCCGCTCCCGCTCCAAATCGTTGGAGTCCATGACCCGCTCCACAATCTCCTGGTTCTCCCGGTAGACGCCGCTCTGCTTGAGCATCTCGTCCACCAGCGTGGTCTTTCCGTGGTCAACGTGGGCGATGATGGCCACATTCCGTAAATTCTCCATAGTTTCCACATCCATTTTCAAAGAGTTTCAAGGCCCGCCCGCCAAGCCCCGGGGGCCGAAAAGGGCCTCCGGGGCTCGAGGGATGGACATTTTGTTTCGGACAGTTTTCTCCGCAGGCGGGACTACGCCTGCTCCAGGGCGCAGCGCATGTAGTAATTGAACCGGCGCTCCGTGTCCAGGGTGGTGGCCTCCATGTGGCCGGGATAGACCTCATAGTCCCCGGGCAAATCATACAGGCGCTTCAGGGACTTCAGCTGCACCTGCATGTCCCCGCCGGGGAAGTCGGTGCGGCCGCAGCTGTCTTTAAAGAGGGTGTCGCCGGTGAAGAGGGCGTTTTCGCACTGGAGGGTCACGCCGCCGGGGGTGTGGCCCGGGGTCTCGATGACGCGGAAGGTGAGCGCGCCGACGGTGAACGTGTCTCCGTCCTTATAATAGATGGTGTCCGCCGGGGGCTCGAAGTCCGGGAAGGGCCCGCCCTTGCAGACGGATAAATCCTTCTCGTTCATACACACGGTGGCCCCCGTCTCCGCCTTGACGGCGTTGACCGCCATGGTGTGGTCAAAATGGCCGTGGGTCAGGAAGATATACTTGCATGTCAAATGGTTGCTCTCCAGATAGTCCAGGATGGTGTTGGACTCGTCGCCGGGGTCGATGACGGCGCACTGGAGGCTCCCCTCGTCTGTGACGATGTAGCAGTTGGTCTGGATTTGGCCTACGACCAGCGTTTTAATCAGCATGGCTTCTCCTTTCCTATTTCAACCGGGAAAATCCGAAATTTTTACAGGGTATCTGTGTCCAAAATCAGGGTAACGGGGCCGTCGTTTACCGACGACACCTGCATATCCGCGCCGAAAACCCCCGTCTCCACGTGGAAGCCCCGCGCCCGGCAGCGGGCGATGACCAGCTCATAGAGGGGGATGGCCGTCTCCGGACGGGCGGCTGCGGTGAAGCCGGGCCGGCGGCTGCGGCAGTCGCCATAGAGGGTGAACTGGCTGACAATCAGCAGCTGGGCCCCCGCGTCGGCAGGGGAGACGTTCATCTTCCCGTTTTCATCCTCGAAGACCCGCAGGCCGCAGATTTTATCCGCAATTTTCTCCGCCTGGGCGGCGGTGTCGTCCACATGGACGCCCAGGAGCACCAAAAATCCGGGGCCGATGGCGGCCACCGTCTCCTTCTGGATTTCCACTGCAGCCCGGGTGACCCGGGTGACAACTGCGCGCATGGGCGAAACCTCCTTTTGCCGCTAATGTCCGGAGCGGCTGATTTCCGTCACGCCGTTGATGGTGGACAGTTTGTTCATAATGGCCCGCAAATCCGTCAGGTTCTTTACCTCCAGGGTGACTGTGGCGATGGAGATACCGGTGCCGGTGTCCCGGGCGGAGAGGCTGCGGACCTTGGCGTTCAGGCTGTTGAGGACGGTGGCGATGTCCATAACCAGGCCGCTGCGCTCCTTGGCCACCAGCTTCAGGGTGGTGGTATAGTTGTCTGTGGTCTTGTCCGCCCAGCTCACGGCAATCCACCGGCCGGCCTCCTCGGGATTTTCCAGGCTGTTTAAATAGTTGGGGCAGTCCTTCCGGTGGACGGAGACGCCGTAGCCCCGGGTGATGAAGCCCACAATGTCGTCCCCGGGTACAGGGGTGCAGCAGCGGGAGAATTTGATGAGGCAGTTGTCCAGCCCCTCTACCAGCACGCCCTGAATCGGCTTTTGCTCCTTCTGGGCGGCCCGGCGCTCCGCCTGGTCCTGGATTTTGTCCAGCACTGTCCGGGGCTGCTCCGACTTCTGGGCCTTGATAATCTCGTCCTTGATGCGGTTGACCGCCCGGGTGGCGGTCATGCCCCCATAGCCGATGGAGGCCAGCAAATCGTCAATGGAGGAGATGGAGAGCTTTTTGAGCACGATGGGGAGCATCTCCTCCGCCGTCACATCCGCCATGGTGAGGCCGGCGCGCTTGAGCTCGGCTTCGAACATCTCCCGGCCGTGGACGATGTTTTCCTCCCGCTTTTCCTTTTTGAACCACTGCTTGATTTTTGTCCGGGCAGAGCCGGACTTGGCCAGCTTCATCCAGTCCCGGCTGGGGCCGGGGGCGGACTTGGAGGTGAGCACCTCCACAATGTCCCCGTTTTGCAGGGTGTGGCTGAAGGGGACGATGCGGCCGTTGACCTTGGCCCCCGTCATGGAGTTGCCCACGGCGGAGTGGATGGAGTAGGCAAAGTCGATGGGCGTGGCCCCGGCGGGGAGGTTGATGACGTCCCCCTGGGGGGTAAAGACGAACACCTCGTCGGCAAACATGTCGATTTTCAAATCATGGAAGAAGTCCGGCGCCTCGCTGTCCTGCTGGGTCTCCAGGAGCCGGCGGACCCAGGCGAACTTCTCCTCGTCCCCGGTTTTGACCCCGGATTCCCCGGACTTATACTTCCAGTGGGCGGCCACGCCGTATTCCGCCGTCCGGTGCATCTCCCAGGTGCGGATTTGCACCTCGAAGGGGATGCCCTCGGTGCCGATGACGGTGGTGTGGACGCTCTGATAGCCGTTGGGCTTGGGGGTGGAGATATAGTCCTTGAACCGGCCGGGAACCGGCTTGAACATGTCGTGGATGTGGCCCAGGACGTTGTAGCAGTCGGGGATGGTGTCCACAATTACCCGGAGGGCGCACAAATCGAAGATTTCCTCCATGTCCAGGTTCTGGGTGTACATCTTCCGGTAGATGCTGTAGACGTGCTTCAGCCGGCTGGAAATGGAGCACTTGATGCCCCACTCCTCCATCCGCTGCTGAATCCGCTCCGATACGGAGGCCATGAAGGATTCCATCATATCCTTCCGCTTGTCCAGAGACTCCATAATGGCGTGGTAGCCGATGGGGTCTAAGTACAGCAGGGACAGGTCCTCCAGCTCCCACTTCACCCGCTGCATCCCCAGGCGGTGGGCGATGGGGGCATAGATTTCCATGGTCTCCAGGGACTTGCTCCGCTGCTTCTCCGGGGTCTGGTATTCCATGGTGCGCATGTTGTGGAGCCGGTCGGCAATCTTGATGAGAATGACGCGGATGTCCTTGCTCATGGCCATGAGCATCTTCCGCATGTTCTCCATCTGCTCGTCTTCCTTGCTGGTGTACTGCACCCGGGTCAGCTTGGTGACGCCCTCGACGATGTCCGCCACCGTCTCGCCAAACTGGCGGGCGATGTCGGCGTGCTCCAGGGGGGTGTCCTCGATGCAGTCGTGGAGGAGGGCGGCCACCACGCTGTCCTCGTCCAGGGACATCTCTGCGGCGATAATGGCCGCGGCCAGGGCGTGGGAGACATAGGGGGAGCCGTCCTTGCGCTTTTGGCCCTCATGGGCCTGGCGGGCGCATTCATAGGCCGCCCGGATGCGCGCCATGTTGGCGTTGGGATTGATTTCCAGGACCTTCTTCTCCAGCTCCTGATACATAGCTTCCAAATCCACATTCGCCGCCATGCAGGCCGCCTCCTTTCTGAAAAAATGCCGCTTATACAGAATTTTATTCCGAAGTCTTTATATCTGTCACCAGCAGCTGTACGCTCCGCCGGGCGCGGAACTCGTTTATCTGGGGGAAAAAGACGATGTCCGCCTCGTCCCCGGGCCGCAGGCCCAGCTCCGCCTGGGTGCAGCCGAAGAACACGCACTCATAGGGCCGGCCAAACTTCCGGATGCGTAGGCGCAGGTGCTTGCCCCCGCCGATGGGGGTCACGGTCTCCAGCGCCGTGTGCCGGAGGCAGAACAGCGGGCGGGGGTTGCCGTTGCCGCAGGGCTCTAAAAGCTCCAGACCCTCCACGCAGTCCATGGTGAGGAAGTCCGGGCCGGGAATCTGCAAATCCACCAGCAGCCGGGCCGAGGTGTCGGGGTGGTGCTGCCGGTAGTATGCCCCTAGCTTCTCCCGGAAAGCCGGGATGGCCGAGCGGCGGATGCTCAGTCCTGCGGCCATGGCGTGGCCGCCGAAGCCCTCCAGGCAGTCAGCGCAGGCACTCAGGGCGTCAAAGAGATTGAAGTCCCCAAAGCTCCGGCAGGAGCCCTTTCCCTTTTCTCCGTCCAGGCAAATCATCACCGACGGCAGGTGGAAGGCCTCCGAGAGCCGGGATGCGGCAATGCCAATCACCCCCTGGTGCCAGTGGTCGCTGGCCAGGACGATGGGGGTCTCCGGGGGCTCGGCCTGGAGCAGGGCCTGGGCCTCCTCCCAAATAGCGGCCTCCAGGGCCTGACGCTCCCGGTTCAGGCTGCACAGGGCCTCGGCCAGGGCCTGGCACCGGGCGGCGTCCCGGGTCATCAGCAGCTCCACCGCCACCTCCACCTTCCCCAGACGGCCCGCGGCGTTAATCCGGGGGGCCAGGGTAAAGCCGATGGTTGTGGCCGTCAGGTGTTTGCCGGCCGAGAGGGAGGCGTCTATGAGCGCCCGGAGCCCCGGCCGGGGACTGCGGGAGAGTTTCTCCAGCCCGGCGCGGATGATGACCCGGTTCTCCCCGGTGAGGGACATGACGTCGGCAATGGTGCCCACGGCCACCAGGTCTCCGTATCGGGCCAGCGTGCGCAGGGCGTCGCCCTCCACGGCGCTCACCAGCTTGAAGGCCACTCCCACGCCGGCCAGACCGTCGAAGGGGTAGGTGCAGTCGGGCCGCTTGGGGTCCACCACGGCCACCGCCCCGGGGAGGGTCTCCCGGCATTCGTGGTGGTCGGTGATGACCATATCCACCCCCAGCTGCGCAGCCAGGGCAGCCTCCTCTATGGCGGTGACGCCGCAGTCCACGGTGATAATCAGCGTCACCCCCCGCTCCGCCAGGGTGCGGATGGCGCCGGCGTTGACGCCATAGCCCTCTTCCATCCGGTCGGGGATGTACAGCTCGCAGGTCAGGCCCTTGCCGCGGAGATAGTCCGTGAGCAGGCAGGCGGAGGTAATCCCATCTACATCATAGTCCCCGTAGACTGCCACGTGTTCTCCGGCGGAGATGGCGGAGCGGACGCGCGCCGCGGCCTTCGGCATATCCGCCATGGCCATGGGGTCCTCCAACTGAATCGAGCCGGCCAGAAAGTCCCGGGCGTCCAGGGGATTGTCAATCCCCCGCAGGCCCAGTACCGCCGCCAGCAGCGGCGGATACCCCGCCTGTTGCAGGGCGGGGGGCAGGACGGGAGAGACAGATAAAATTTTCCAGTCTTGATATTTCATGGGCGTATATTCAGCAGCTTTCTCGCCTTAAAAGGGAAAGGCTCGGTTTCTGGATAGCTAAATATTATATCAGTATCCCCCTCCCAGTGCAAGTATTCCGGCATAATTTCGCCCCATAGCCCATATTGCCGCAAGAAAACAGAAGGTTCTAAAGCCAAAATACACAAACTCTGCCGGGTTTTCCCCCGTTTCCTCCTTGATTTTTACACAGTGGCGGTATAGAATATACACGCACTTAACATATCCCAACGGGGGAGGCAAAGGCCATGCGCAAGGATATGATGCTGCTGGTCAATCCTGTGGCCGGACGGGGCACGCTTCGGAACGGCTTCGGGGAGATGCTGGAGACTTTTTACAAGGGCGGCTATCTGCCCACCGTGTATTTCACAGAGCACGCCGGCCAGGCCCGGGAGCTGGCGGCCGCCTATGGGGAGCGCTATGAGCTCCTGGTTTGTCTGGGGGGCGACGGCACCCTCTCGGATGTGATGAGCGGCCTGGTGACACTGGGGAAAAAGCCGAAAATCGGCTATATCCCCATGGGGACGGCCAATGATATCGCCACCACACTGGGGCTTTCCCACAATGTGACGAAGGCAGCCCAGACCATTTTGAAGGGCCGGGCCCTGCCCTATGACGTGGGCTCTTTCGGGGACGGCACCTATTTCAGCTATATCGCCGCCTTTGGCGCCTTTACAGAGGTGAGCTATGAGACCCGACAGGAGCGGAAACAGGCCCTGGGCCACCTGGCCTATCTTCTGGAGGGGCTGGCCCGGCTGCCCAAGCTGAGCAGCTATCATACCCGCATCGAGTATGACGAGGGGGTTATCGAGGAGGACCTGTGCTTTGGCGGCGTCACCAATTCCACCTCCGTGGCGGGACTGGTGCGGCTGGACAGCTCCCTGGTGCAGCTGGGGGATGGGCGCTTTGAGGTCATTCTGGTGCGCACCCCCAAGACCGTGGGGGATTTAAACAAGATTCTGTCCGGAATCATGGCGAAAAATTACAACAACGAGCACATCCTGCTGCTCCAGAGCCGGAAGGTGCGCTTTACCTTTGACCGGCCCGTGGCCTGGACCCGGGACGGGGAGAGCGGCGGCCAGCGGCAGAAGGTGCAGCTGGAAAACCTCTGCTCCGCCGTGGAAATCTATGTGGACGCATAAAGGAGCGCGTATGGACATAAATTCCTTGACCCTTACCCCGGCGAAACGGGAGGAGCTTCCCCTTTTGTGCGAAAAGATGCAGGAGGCTTTTTCCGCCGCTGTGGGTGTGGAGGACGGCGCGCCGCCCCTCCCGCCGGTGTCCCAACTGACAGATGCCTGGGGCCGGCCGGGCTTTCAGGTGCTCTGCATTCGAAAAAACGGGGAAATTGTTGGCGCGGCGGTGGTAAAGGGAGACGCGGAGACGGCCCACAACACGCTGGACCTGTTTTTCGTGTGCCAGGGCATGCACAGCCGCGGTCTGGGGCTGGAGGCCTGGCGCGCCATTGAGGCGGCCTATCCCCGCGCCCGGACCTGGGAGCTGATAACCCCATACTATGAAAAGCGCAATATCCATTTTTACGTCAACAAATGCGGTTTTCACATTGTGGAATATGTGAATGCCCACCACCCGGACCCCAATGGCCCCCAGCCGGAGGACGGCCGGGAGGACGACGGATACTTCCGCTTTGTCAAGGAGCGGGAGCCGGCGTGCTGATGCCCGCCGCAGCGGC
>CAZRNK010000098.1:0-7159 GCA_964601435.1 uncultured Oscillospiraceae bacterium
GGAGGACTTCAAGAAGAAGGGCTACTATATCCCGCCCGTCTCCTACAAGGAGGAGAACCGCGACCCCAAGACCGGCCTCATTGAAAAGTGGGACGAGTACCCCGGCTTCCGCTGGTTTGCCGAGGAGCGCCCCTGCGACAGCCCCAACCACAAGATTTTCCAGGAGGAGGGCAAGCTGGGCACCCTGTCGGGCAAATTCGAGTTTGTCTCCGAGTCCCTGCTCTACTGGGAGCCGGACGACGAAATCCGCACCCCCATCGCCCAGTATAAGGACTCCTGGGAGGGGCACCGCTCCATGTCTGCGGACAAATACCCCTATCAGCTCATCTCCCCCCATCCCCGCTTTGACTACCATACCCATTATCAGCAGCACGCCACCTGGCTCTGGGAGATTCCCCAGAACCGCCGCCTGATTAACGGCAACCCCTATCTCATCTGCCGCATCAACCCCAAGACCGCCGAGGCCAAGGGCATCAAGGAAGGGGACATTGTGGCGCTGTTCAACGGCCGTGGCACTGTCCTCTGCTGCGCCCATATCACCCGCCGGGTCCACCCGGAGACCATCCACGCCTACACCTCCTCCGGCATCTACAACCCGGTAGTATACGGCGAGATTTCCGCGGACAAGGGCGGCTGCGTCAACATTCTGACCCCGGGCCGGCTCATGGGCGACTACGTCCCCGCCATGGTGCCCAACTCCTGCAACATCGACATCGTCAAAGCCGAGCCGGATCCCAATCCCGGCCAGGGCTTCGAGCACATCCTGGAGGCAGTGGACAAGCAAAATGAGTTCCGCTGCGAAAAAACGTCTGCGGAGGCCGACTGGCTGTTCGCGCTGAAGGAGGCCAAATAAGATGAAATATGGAATTGCCATTGACAGCGCCCGGTGCATGGCCTGCTATGCCTGCTTCATGGCCTGCAAGGACGAGCACTGCGGCTGGGACACCACCGTCTCCAAGGCGCAGCCCCACATGGGCCAGTTCTGGATGGATATCCGGGAGTGGGAGCGGGGCGACAATGAGCGGCGCATCAAGACCGCCACCGTCCCCACCCCCTGCTCCCACTGCGACAACCCCGCCTGTATGGCCGCCGCCAAGGACGGCGCCGTGTACAAGCGGCCGGACGGCATTGTGATTATCGACCCCGAGAAGGCCGTGGGACAGAAACAGATTGTGGACGCCTGCCCTGTGGGGGCCGTGTACTGGAACGAGGAGCTCCAGCTCCCCCAGAAATGTACCATGTGCGCTCATCTCCTGGACGACCCGGACTACCCCGGCAAGGAGCCCCGGTGCGTAGAGGCCTGCCCCAACCAGGCCCTGATTTTCGGCGATTTGGACGACCCGGAGAGTGAAATTTCCAAGCGCGTCGCAGCCGGCAAGGTGACCCAGCTGGAGTGCCTGGGGGACCAGGGTTCCTCTGTCATTCACCTGAACATCCCCACAGCCTTTTTGGCCGGCACAGTTTTCTACCCTGCCGAGGAGGAGGAAGTGGCCATCGGCGCCCATGTCAAGGCCACCTGCGAGACCGGCCAGGTCTATGAGATGGACACCAACTGGGCCGGGGACTGGGAGTTTGAGGATTTGCCCAAGAACAAGAAGTTTACGGTTGAAATTACCATGGACGGCTTCAAAGGGGCCCGCTATGAGGTGGTCAGCGACGCGGACCACTACGTGGCGGAGACCTATCTGGAGCGTCTCTAAGCGGCGTAATCAGCAGGCTGCCGTTGGTTTTTTCGCCTGCGGCAGCCTGACACCAGTATAAAAGAGGGTAAGAAAAAGTATGAAAGATGTCGTAATCATCGATGCCTGCCGTACCGCCGTGGGCTCCATGGGGGGCAGCCTGAAGCCCCTGTCCGCCTACGATTTGGCCTGCGCCGTCCTGAAGGGGACCCTGGAGCGCTCCGGCGTGGACCCCAAGGAGGTGGACGAGGTTATCCTGGGCCAGTGCCGCCAGACCTCTGACGAGCCAAACATCGCCCGGATTGCCGCTCTGAAGGTTGGCATCCCCGAGAGCGCCTCGGCCTACACGGTCATGCGTCAGTGCGCCTCCGCCATGACTGCGGTGCAAAACGCCGTCATGTCCATCCAGTGCGGGCAAAATGACGTGGTCATCGCCGGCGGCACCGAGTCCATGTCCAACGCTGTTTTCTATCTCCGCAACGCCCGCTGGGGCGTGGGCACCGGCAACACGGAGCTCATCGACGCCCTCACGGAGGGACAGTACCGCTCCCAGCCCCAGGAGATGTATGGCCGCTACAACATGGGCGCCACCGCTGAGAACGTAGCCCAGGAGCTGGGCATCACCCGCGAGGCGCAGGACGCCTTCTCCCTGGAGTCCCAGCGCCGGGCTGTGGCCGCCATTGACGCCGGCCGCTTCAAGGATGAAATCGTCCCCGTTACAGTGCCCCAGGGGCGCAAAAAGCCCCCCATCGTCTTCGACACCGACGAGTTCCCCCGCCGGGATACCAATGAAGAGAAGATGGCCAGACTCAAGCCCTGCTTCAACATCAAAAAGGACGAGGACGGGAAGGTCTATAACGACAGCCAGCTCACAGGCACCGTCACCGCCGCCAGCAGCTCTGGCCGGAACGACGGGGCCAGCGCCATGCTCCTGATGAGCGCAGAGAAGGCCGCCGCCCTGGGCCTGAAGCCCATGGCCAAAATCATCGGCATGGGCACCGCCGGCTGCGACCCACGGCTTATGGGCTTAGGGCCTGTGTATGCCGTACCCAAGGCGCTGAAAAATGCCGGCCTCACTGCCGACGACATCCAACTGATTGAGCTCAACGAGGCCTTCGCTGCCCAGTCCCTGGGCTGCATCAAGCTCCTGGGCTGGGAGGATAAGATGGACATCATCAATGTCAATGGCGGCGCCATTGCCCTGGGTCACCCTGTGGGCTCCTCCGGCTGCCGGATTCTCGTCTCCCTGGTTCATGAGATGAAAAAGCGCGGCCTCAAGTACGGCCTTGCCACCCTCTGCATCGCCGGCGGCATGGGCCAGGCCACCGTGGTGGAAATGTGCGAGTAACATCCATACATATACCGGAATCAATAAAATAGGAGTGATATAAGGTGTCAAAATCCAACAAAATCATGATTCAGGTGTGCCTCTGCGGCGCCGGTACCAAGAAGTCCCAGGCTCCCACCGTCCCCTACACCGCGGACGAGCTGGCCGAGCAGATTGTGGCCTGCGCCAAGGCGGGCGCCTCCATCGCCCACATCCATGTCCGGGAGGACAAAATGGTGGACGGCGAAATGCAGATTGGCTACAAATCCATGAGCCTAGAGAAGTTCACCGAGGCCGTGGAAAAGACCCGGGCCCTGTGCCGCCAGGAGGGCGTGGACATCATCATCAACCTCACTACCTCTGGCGGGGAGTATGAGGACTACAAGCGTCTCCAGCACCTGAGCAAGCTGCATCCGGAGATGTGCTCCTTTGACCCCAACACCCTCAACTGGGCCAACAGCTACATCTTCGAGAACAGCCCCCGCTTCCTGAACCTGCTGAGCCAGGAAGTGGTCAAGGAGGACATCAAGCCAGAGTTCGAAGTCTTTGACACGGGCCACATTGACTCTGTCATGTACTATGTAAACAAGTGGAACATCCCCAAGCCCCCCCACATCCAGTTTATCATGGGCGTGGGCGGCTCCATGCCCGGCACCGCCGGGAACCTTGCCTTCCTGGTGAGCAAGCTGCCCGAGGGGGCCACCTGGTCCGTCTCCGGCATCGGCAAGGCCCACATGCCCATGATGCTGGCCGGCCTGGCCCTGGGCTGCGACGGCCTCCGGGTAGGTCTGGAAGACAACATCCTCTATGGCAAGGAGCCCGACGGCACCAAGATTATTGCCACCAATGAGATGCTGGTAAAGCGGGCAGTGGAGCTCTCCAAGCTGGCCGGCCGGGAGATTGCCACCGCCCAGGAGGCCCGGGAGATTCTGGGCATCACGCGCAACTGCCTCCGGGACGAGGGCTAACCTCTTCTCCATAGACAAAATCCCCAGGACAGCAAAGGGAAGTTCTCTTGCCGTCCTGGGGATTTTCCGGTATAATGAGATATCCGGAAAGGAGAGAGGAAATGGTTGTAACAAGCTATATTGATGTACGCTATCCCGACTGCGACCCCATGGGAATTGTCCACCACGCGGTGTATCCACTGTGGTATGAAATTGGCCGCTTTGACTTTTTCAAGGCCGCGGGCTTTGACTATACCCATACCCACGCCGTGGGGGTGGACCCGGCCATGGTGAGCCTGGATTTGCGCTACTCCGCCCCCGCCCATTTCCCGGGCCAGGTGCGCCTGGAGACCCGGGTGACCCGCTGCGAGCCAAAGAAAATCGAGTTCCAGTATGCCATCTACCAGGGCGAGGGCACAGCGCCCATCGCCACCGCCGTCAGCTTCCATATCTGGACAGGCCCGGATATGAAGAGCTACAATCTGGCTGAAAACCTGCCGGAAATCTACAAAGCCTATCTTTCCGCTGCCGAGCCGGCCTGAAATTCCATCAACGCCCCTGTTTTTCAGCAGGCATAAAATGTAAAAAGCGCCGTTTCGCTCAAAACGCCCTGATTCCTCAGGGCGTTTTGCCGTCTGTCGGCTCTATTTTCGGTGAGCTGCCGGCCCGCTCCTGCCGTTCGGGCAGTTGTCGGGTATACTGCACCATCGTACGCACTACATAGACAGCAATCAAGCACTCCGTAATCGGCATGGCGAACCAAATTGCGTCCGCTCCGGCCACTGCTGGCAAAAGATAGATGAGAATCCCACTGACCACAAAGCCCCGGCCTACAGAGGTGATAAAAGCCGCCTTGGGCTTCATCAGGGCCTGGAAATAATGGAGAAAATGTTCAGCGGCAGCAGCAGGAAAGAGAGGCTGTACGTGCGGATAATGGCCGGAGCAATGGCCAGCACCTCCTCAGTTGGCGTCATGAAAATGCGGACATAGAGATTGGGTACGGCCATGCTCAGTGCGGTCCAGAACAGGCTGAAAAACGCCACCGTACCCAGGGCATACCGCAGCGTCTCCCGAATCCGCCCGCCCTGCGATGCGCCGTAATTGGTAGAGAGGATGGGCTGGGCTGCTTGGCCCACACTGTAGGCGCAGCACTGGACAAAGCCGCTGATATTGACAATGATGCCGTATACCGAGAGTGCCGTCTTCCCCAGGTAGTGCATCACCTGCCGGTTGAACAAAACGGTCAGAATTCCCATTGCCACGTCAATAAAGAAGGTGGAGAAACCTGCCACGCTGATTTCCCCCATTTTCCGCGCCATCCGGGTGGGGCGCACCAGGGCGAGCGTATTCTTTTTCCGGAAAAAATGGCTGACCATAATCAGAAATGTAAAAACAGAGCCGATGGCCGTCGCGAGTCCCGCGCCATAAGCGCCCATATCCATAGTAAAGACAAAGAAATAGTCTCCGAATATATTGAAAATCCCGCCAAAGAGCACTGCTTTTGTGGCCAGGCCCGGATTTTTATCGTTGCGCAGGAAGGCCGCCAGCATCTGGTTAAACAAAAACAGGGGAATAACAAACTTCACCGGCCGGACATAAGCGCGGGCAATAGGCAGCAATTCCTCACTGGCGCCAAACAGCTTCAGCAGCGCTCCGTCGAAAAATCCAATGCCTGCCCATACCAGCACCGCAAGCACGACAGCGCCCAGCACCGCACAGGTGAAATATTCATTGGAGCGCCGCCGCTGGGCCTCGTCGTCGGATTGCCCCCGCAGGGTACTGAATAGCACCGAGCCGCCAACACCCATTAACAGCCCCAGGCTGTAAATAATGTTCCAGATGGGCATGACGACGGCCAGAGCCGCCGTTCCGTTTGGTCCCTCGTACTGCCCCACCATGGCCGTGTCCACAATGCCGTAGATGGAAGTGAGCAGCGCGCTGCCAAAGGCCGAGCCTAAGTACCTGAAATAAATTGGTTTAATCTTATCATTGAGAAAATCCAATACAGTCAGCCTCCTTGCACAAAAAAAGGGCTGGACAAGAGCAGACATTTCAGTCTGTGCCTTATCCAGCCAATCATTTCCCTGAATGATTTGCCCTCCGAGCAAGCAGGAAATATTATAGCAGAGTTCTGTTTTTTGTCAAGTCCCTTTCTGGCCCTGCACCAGCGGCTTTGGGGAAAACCGTTGAGAAATTCCTGATTTTTCTGTACAATGGAGAAAAGCGGGCGCCCTCTGCGCCCGGCTGAAGAGAGGAGAGAAAAACCCATGCGCGTTCTCATTTCCCCTGCCAAGAAAATGCGGACCGACACAGACTCCCTGCCTCCGCTGAGCCTGCCCGAATTTCTGGCAGAGTCGGAGACGCTGCTCTCTGCCCTCCGCTGCCTTACGGCAAAACAGCTCCAGACCCTCTGGAAATGTAACGACACCATCGCGGCGCTGAATATAGAGCGGCTGGCACAAATGGACCTTCAGCGCAATCTCACCCCCGCCATTTTGTCCTACGACGGCATCCAATACCAGTACATGGCCCCCGGGGTATTGGAGCGCAGCGGCCTGGACTATATCCAGACGCATCTGCGCATCCTCTCTGGCTTCTACGGCCTGCTGCGCCCCTTTGACGGGGTTGTGCCCTACCGCCTGGAAATGGGCGCCCGGCTTGCGGTGGGTACTTGCCAGGACTTGTATGCATTCTGGGGCGGAAAGCTGGCCGCCGCCCTGACCCAGGAGACAGATTTGGTAGTGGATTTGGCCTCGAAGGAATACAGCCGGGCCGTCATGCCCCATCTGCCCGCACAGGTCCGGCAAATCAAGTGTACATTCGGGCAGCTCCATCAGGGCAAGGTAGTGGAAAAGGGCACCCTGTGTAAAATGGCCCGTGGGGAGATGGTCCGCTTTCTCGCAGAAAACCAGATTGAAGATGCCCGATGGATTCCAGACTTCACCGGCCTGGGCTACCGCTACTGCCCGGAGCGCTCCAGTGCAGGCAATTATGTCTTTCTGCAGGAGGAAACGCACCATGACGCCTGAGCTCACCACGGAAGAACTGCTCTTTTTCAGATTCTTCCTTCAGGGAAAGGACGAGAGCAGTCCTTTTCTTGGCGCCTAAGAAAAGTGTAAAAAAGAATTATTCGCCTGCGGGCGGGACGAAGGCGATACTTTTCTTTCTCCAGCAAAAGAAAAGTATCCAAAAGAAGTGCCGCCAAA
>CAZRNK010000099.1:0-7123 GCA_964601435.1 uncultured Oscillospiraceae bacterium
ATGCGTTTGAGGCGACCGAGGCGCGGTCCTCCGGGCTGGTCGGCCAGGTTTCCCTGGTGCTCCGGGGCCGCTATGAAATCGTCTATCTGGTGGTGCCCCTGGTCATCCTGGCCTTTGTGTTTGCCAACCACTTCAACATCGTGGGCATGGGGAGGGATTTCTCCAAAAACCTGGGGGTGCCCTATAATCTGGTGCTGTTTTCGGGCCTGACCATTGCGGCCATGATTACCGCCAGCGTTGTGGTTGTGGTGGGCTCCATCTCCTACATCGGCCTGATTGTCCCCAACGTGGTGGCCATGTTCAAGGGGGACAGGATTCGGGGCACGCTGGTGGACACGGCGCTGTTCGGCGCCATCTTCGTGCTCTTCTGCGACATCCTCGCCCGGGTGGTCATTGCCCCCTATGAGCTGCCCATCGAGCTCATTGTGGGCATTATCGGCAGCCTGCTGTTTATCGGCCTGCTGCTCTACCGGCTGCGCCACGGCCGCAGGGCCCCCCGCCTGGGCGGCGCCCATGCCGGCGGCTGCGCCGCGGCCATTCCCCAGGCCGCAGAGGGGAGGGAGCGCCTGTGAAAACCAAGGCCTACCGCGCCAATGTGCGCAAGCTGTGCATCATGGCCGGCCTGGTGCTGCTGGCCGCCGCGGCCTATATGCTGGTGGAGGTCAACCCCAAGTTCTTTTCCTACGCCATGCGCATCCGGGCCCCCAAACTCATTGTGATGCTCATCGCCGCCTTTGCCATCGGCGGGGCGTCCATTGTGTTCCAGTCCATTATCAACAACACCATCGTCACCCCCTGCCTGCTGGGTATGAACTCCCTGTATACCCTCATCCATACGGCGGTGGTCTTTGTGGCCGGCTCGGGCAGCATCCTGGCCACCAACGCCAACGCGGCCTTTGCCGTGGATTTGGTGGTCATGGGCGTCGCCGCCACGGTGATTTACGGCTATCTGTTCAAGAAAACCAACCACAACGTGCTCTATGTCCTGCTGATTGGGACAGTGCTCACCTCCTTTTTCGGCAGCATCCAGTCCACCCTCACCCGGGTTATGGACCCCAATGAATATGATGCGCTGCTGGCCACGCTGGTCGCCAGCTTCAGCAATGTCAACTCGGAGATTATCATTTTCTCTCTGGTGGTGCTGGCCATTTTGATTTTTATCCTGCGGAAGGATTTGGCCCTCCTGGACGTGCTCACCCTGGGCAAGGAGCAGGCCATCAATCTAGGGGTGGACTATGACAAGAGCGTCCGCCGGCTGCTGCTGGGGGTGACGCTGGCCATCGCCGTGGCCACCGCCGTGGTGGGCCCCATCTCCTTTATGGGCCTGATTGTGGCCAACCTCTCCCGGCAGCTTTTGAAAACCTACCGCCACAGCCTGCTGATTTTGGGCTCGGTGTTTTTCGGCATGATAATTCTGGTGGCCGGGCAGCTCATTGTGGAGCACGTCTATTCCTACGCCATCCCCATCAGCGTATTCATTACCGTGGGCGGCGGCATTTATTTCCTGTACCTGCTGCTGGCAAGAAGGAGGGTCTGAAGATGAAAGTTACGGAACTGACCAAGCAGTACGACGGCAAAACTGTCGTGGACTCTGTCAGCTTTGAGATTCCCCGGGGGAAGGTCCTCTCCCTCATCGGCCCAAACGGGGCGGGAAAGTCCACAGTTATGGGCATCATCTCCCGGCTCATTGCCCGGGATGCCGGCCTGGTGGATTTTGAGGGGAAGGACATCGCCAAATGGAAGAGCAAGGCCCTCTCCAAGCGCTTGGCCATCCTGACCCAGAGCAACCAAATTCAGATGAAGCTCACCGTCCGGGAGCTGGTGGCCTTCGGCC
The DNA here is from genome assembly GCA_964601435.1 of uncultured Oscillospiraceae bacterium. Classification (GTDB taxonomy): domain Bacteria; phylum Bacillota; class Clostridia; order Oscillospirales; family Oscillospiraceae; genus CAZRNK01. Next base: position 1,835 of record CAZRNK010000099.1, read on the forward strand.
GTTTCCCCTATTCCGGCGGGCGGCTCACGCCGGAGGACGAGGCCATGATTGACAGGGCCATTGCCTATATGGAGCTGGAGGAGATGGAGGCACAATTCATCGACGAGCTCTCCGGCGGCCAGCGCCAGCGGGCCATGATTGCCATGGTCATTGCCCAGGACACGGAATACGTCCTGCTGGACGAGCCCACCAACAACCTGGACATCTATCACGCCACCAATATGATGAAAATTGTCCGCCGCCTGTGTGACGAGCTGGGAAAGACCGTCATCCTGGTTCTCCACGAGATTAACTATGCGGCTTTTTATTCCGACTACATCTGCGCCTTTGTAGATGGGAAGATTGCCAAATTCGGCACTGTAAAGGAGGTGATGACCAAGGATGTCTTAAATCAAATCTACCAGGTGGACTTTGAAATCCTGGAAATTGAAGGAAAACCCCTGTCCATCTATTACTGAGTCCTGCCCTGTACATACGGTTTTATTCATTGAAAGATTGAAAAGGAGAATTAAATCTATGAAGAAGCTACTTTCCCTTGCCCTGGCCGGCATAATGGCCCTGTCCCTTGTGGCCTGTTCCTCCAGCGGAGAGGAGAGCACAGCCGCCGTAGGCGGCAATGTCACTGAGGCGGTAACCGCGACCCAGGCGCCGGAGACAGCCACACCGGAGACAGAGACTGAGGCCCCTGCGGAGACGGAAGAGGCCGCGGCGCCTGAGAGCGTCACCATTACCGCGCTGGACGCAGCCGGCGCAGAAACCCAAATCGAAGTCCCCTATAACCCCCAGCGCATCGCCATTCTGGACATGGCCTGCCTGGACATTCTGGACGCCCTGGGTGTGGGCGACCGGGTGGTGGGCACCGCTTCCACCAGCCTGGAATATCTCCAGGGCTATATCAGCGATGCAATTGCCAACCTGGGCACCATCAGGGAGGCGGATTTGGAGGCCGTCATGTCCTGCGAGCCCGACGTAATCTTCATCGGCGGCCGGCTGGCCAGCTCCTATGACGCCCTGAGCGAGATTGCCCCGGTTGTCTACCTCGCCACCGACACAGAGCTGGGCGTTGTGGAGAGCGTGCGCAAGAATGCCACCACCATCGCCTCCATGTTCGGGCTGGAGGCGGAGGTAGACGCCCTGATGGCGGACTTCGACAGCCGCATTGCAGCCCTGGCCGCCGTGGCGGAGGGGCAGACCGCCATTGTGGGCATGTGCACCAGCGGCAGCTTCAATGTCCTGGGCAACGATGGGCGCTGCTCCCTGATTGGCCGGGAAGTGGGCTTTGAAAATATCGGCGTGGACGCGGATATTGACACATCCACCCACGGCAACGAGGCCTCTTTCGAGTTCATCGTGGACAAGGCCCCCGATTATATTTTCGTCATGGACAGAGATGCGGCCATTGGCACGGAGGGCGCCCAGCTGGCCCTGGACATCATGGAAAATGAGCTGGTTATGAGCACAGCCGCCTATCAAAACGGCAACCTGATTATTCTGGAGCACCCCGCCGTTTGGTACACCGCAGAGGGCGGCATCCAGGCCCTGGATATTATGCTGCAGGATTTGGAGAGCGCCCTGCTGGGCTGATAGTAGGATAGAAAAGGAGGAAAACCCATGCAGGACATTTCGGCCATGGGGCCTGAGGACGCCGCCGTCATCACGCTGCGGCAGTGCGGACACTTTCTGCACCACAGTGCGGGAAAGGATTCCGGCAAGGAAAACCGGGCGCTGATGTCCGCCCTGACGGAAGCGGAAATGCGGCAGCTGACAGCGCTGCTGCAAAAGTGCCTGGACAGCTGGAAGAACTAATATCTTTTCGAAAAAGCCCTTCGGGGCTTTTTCATTTGCCGCCGGGCATTTTGACTGCATGCAAAATGCCGCTTCGCTCAAAACACCCTGAAAATTCAGGGCGTTTTGACGTCGGCTGATTTGATTCGAGGCGGGTCTTCCCCCCTCGAGCTCCCCCGCTGTATGCTCAAAAGCCCTTATCACATATATTTTTGCATTCGCTGTCGAAAAAGTCCTGCCGCCGGGCATTTTGACTGCGTGCAAAATGCCGCATAATTTTGCGCCTGCCTGCACACAGTATAAACAGACAGGAGGGCATTTTTATGAAAATGACCAACGCAGAATACAATCAGTATGTGCAGAAAAAGTCCCCCAAATCCCCGCTGCTGCCCAACCTTATCCGGGCCTTTGTGGTGGGCGGGCTCATCTGCTGCCTGGGCCAGGGGCTGGCCAGCCTCTGGGGACTGTATTTTTCCGACACCCAGGACGCCGCCACTGCCGCTTCCATGACCCTGGTCTTTCTGGGGGCGCTGTTTACCGGCCTGGGCCTCTATGACGACCTGGGGAAATTCGCCGGGGCAGGCTCCCTGGTGCCCATTACCGGCTTTGCCAACTCTGTGGTCTCCCCAGCCCTGGAGTTTAAGAGCGAAGGCCTGGTCACCGGCATGGCTGCAAAGATGTTCGTCATTGCCGGGCCCGTCCTGGTGTTTGGCACAGCGGCCTCGGTTATCTATGGCCTGCTGCTGGCCCTTTTCACCTGATGACACGCCGGAAAAAGCCCCTCTGTTTCTCCGCGATAGCCGCGGGAAACAGAGGGGCTTTGTTGCCGCACCGCTGAAACTGTGCTATACTAAGCATATCCCATTCTGGAAAAGGGGGAGCGGCCATGGAGCTCAAACAGCTGCGGTATTTCCTCGCGGCGGCAGAGCACTTGAATTTCAGCAGGGCGGCGGAGGCGCTGTATATCTCCCAGCCCGCCCTGAGCTATCAGATTGCAGAGCTGGAGCGGGAGCTGTCCACAGAGCTGTTTATCCGGGACAGGCGGAAAATTTCCCTCTCCCCGGCGGGGCTTGCCCTGCTGGAGCCCGCCCGGGCCATGCTGGAGCAGGCCGAACAGCTCCCCGCCCTGGTCCAGTCGGAGCTGGGCAAGGAAACAGGATGCCTGCGCATTGGCTTTGACAGTACGGAGGACCACTTCGAGACAATTGGCGTTACGGAGGCCATCGCCCGCTTCGGCCTGGAAAACCCGGGGGTAGAGCTGCGGATGCACCGGGGGGACTTCACCGCCTGCACCGGCCAGCTCCTGGAGGGGGATTTGGATTTGGCCTTTCTGATTCTCCGCCACCGGGAGCATCTCCAGCCGGAGCTGGCCAGCCGGGCCGTATATGCGAGCCGGGTGGTGATGGTGGTGCGCGCCGACAGCCCGGTGGAGACCTGTGCCGAGGCAGTAGAGCGGATGGACCTGCTGCTGGTGGAGGACAAGCCCCGGGGCACCTCCCGGATTCTGAAGACCCTGGAGAGCATGAAACTGGAACCCCGAATCCGGCGGGTGGACGCCATGCCGGCGGCCTTCGTCTATGCCCAGATGGGCAAGGGGATTATGCTCCTGTCTGAGACCTACTATCAGCAGCACAGCTATCCCGGCCTCCGGGTCATCCAGATTCCGGATGAGGCCGCAGAGATTGTCCACGCGGCGGTCTGGAACCGGAGCAGCAGCAACCCGCTGGTCTCCAGACTGGTGGCGCAGTTATAAATCCGCCGCACCCCTGTGAAGGGGCATTTTTGCCCTTGAAAATGCCCGGCGTTAAGCCCAAAAAACGAAGTCAACAAGCCTGATACGGCTTGTTGATAAGTCGGGACACCGGAACGATGCCCAGCCATACAGTCCCGCCCGGGAGGCCCGTCTGCAGCTCCTGCAGAATATCCCTGTCTCCCCTTTTCCCCGGAAAATCCGGACAGGCAAAACCCCGGAAGCGTCAGCTCCCCGCCGGCAGGCGGGGATTTTTCTTTGCCGCCTCAGGCGGCGCCACTACCGGATGGCCTGCATCCTCACCATGGCCCCTCTCCGCCTCCGGGCACATATGCCATATGCGCTTGCCCTGCGCGGGCACTGTATACAATATTATTTATACCCCGTTCCGAAAGCGGAGACCAGCACCGCCCGGTAAAAGATACATCAAATCTTTGGGGCGCAGAAAATCACAGCAGAATTTAACAAACCCTTTACGCCGCTGTGGTAGACAGTGCCCGGCGCAGCGCATATGATGCCCTTGAACCAAAGAATTTTCCGGGCGGCTTTTGTCCGGAATACCAGAACAGGAGGGAGCAACGATGCGCCAAAAAACAGCGCGGCAGCGGGTCTTGCAGGTCTTATTCCCCTATCTGCTGCTTGTGGGGGCTCTCTGTGCCTTTCTCCATTTCACCGGCGCTGTTGCGGACGCCATCCATCTCCAGCGCTCCGGCGTGGAGACACAGGGAATTGTACGCGAGACCTATCAGAGCGACCTGGGCGACACTTCCGAGACTTATACCGTTGCCTATACATATCAAGTTGGCGGGCAAACCTATGAAAATGCATCCGAGATTACCTGGGCGCAGTTTCAGAACATGGAGGCTGGAGATGCCATCCCCGTCTTTTATGTCCCGGACGACCCGGCCAACAGCCGGGCGCTGGAGGCATTCCGTTTCTTGGGAGACTTCCTCTTCCACGCTTTCATGGCCCTGGTAGCGCTGTTTTTCCTGGCGGGCGGCGTCGTGCTGGTTGTCTCGGATTTGCGCGGGCGCTTTCACCGGCGGCAGCCGCCCCATCCCCTCTCCGGGCTGCACCCCGGGGCATGACTCGAGGGCGCTTATGCATGGTTTCATTGTCTATGGGAGCCGCTATGGCTCCGCCCAGCGCTATGCCAGAGCGCTATCAGAGCAGACGGGCCTGCCCGCCGTCCCCTATCAGGAGGCTCCGCCGCTCCGGGAAGCGGACACGCTGGTATATATAGGCGGGGTATATGCCGGAGGCGTTCTGGGGCTGAAAAAGGTTTTGGGCCGCTTTCCCATGGGAGAAGGGCGGCGGCTGGTGGTGGCAACAGTGGGCATTGCAGACCCCGCCCTGGAGGAGACACGGCGCAATCTCCGGGCCGCATTGGCCCGGCAAATACCGGCCGGGATTTTGGAGCAGGCGCAAATCATCCATCTCCGGGGCGCGCTGGACTATGCCCGCCTCTCCAGAGGGCACCGGACCCTGCTGGGCCTTCTGAGCCGGATGCTCCGGGCCGCCCCGGCGGAAAACCGCTCTGCGGAGGACAACGCGCTGCTGGAGTCCTACGGGAAGCAGGTAGATTTCGTGGACACCGGCGCCCTGGAGCCCATTGTCCGGCTCCTGAAAGAAGAGGGCTAACCCTCGATTTCCATTTCTTTCAGCAGCGAAAGAAAATTTCCCCTTGCGAGGGGATGAAAGGCGGCACTTTTCTTGCCCCTGCAAGAAAAGTGCCCAAAAGAACAGGCCAAAGG
>CAZRNK010000100.1:0-7093 GCA_964601435.1 uncultured Oscillospiraceae bacterium
CAGGAATCTCCGCAAAATCTGCAAAGCCCGGGTCGGCCCCGGCCAAATCCTGCCAGCCCCACCAGCGGAGCACCGCATAGGTCATCTCCGCCATCTCATAGCGGCTGATGCTGCCGGAGAGGGCCTCTGATGTACAGGGAAACCGGCTCTCATTCAACAGTCCCTCATTGCTGAGGGCATACCACCAGGGCTGCGCCCAGTGCACTGTCCCCTCCCCCGAGACGGGCAGGGCCAAAATCTCCGCCAGGAGCTTCATAAATTCCCCGGCCCGCAACTCCTCTCCCGGCCGGAAGCTGCCATCCTCATAGCCGCTGACCGCCCCCAGTTCCACAAGCCGGGTGACATAGGGCTCGCTCCAGTGTCCGGCGATGTCTGTCAGGGCCGCCGCCGGCTGGATGAGCAGGCATCCAATCAGGAGCAGCGCGGCAAGCCGCCGCCTCCAGGTTTTCATGTGCGTTCCTCCTCCTGGGCTTCCTCCGTCTGGAGGGGCCGGTTCAAAAGCATTTCCGCCAGGCGGGGCAGGGAAGGTTTCAGGCAGTCCCGCCGCCAGACCAGCTGCAAATCAAATTCCGAATCCAAATCCTCCACCGGGCGCACCGCAAAATCCCGGCAATGCTCCCGGGCCAGCGGCGCCGGCAGCAGGGCCAGCCCGCTTCCGCCGCCCAGGCGGAGCAGCAGGGACTCCATCGTCGGGGCTGTGCGCACTTCCCGGAAGCTGCGCAGGAGGGCGTTCCGCCCTGTCAGAAAGCGGGCTGCATCCGCATCCTCAGTGGGGACAGTCCACAGGGGATGGCCCAAAAGGGCCCCCATCTGGAGATGCTGCCGCTCCGCCAGGGGGTGGCCCGCAGGCAGCACCGCACAGAAATGCTCCCTGGAGACCGTCTCCACCCGGAACTCCGGGATTTCATCCGGCAGGCAGTAGGAAAAGACCAGGGCCATATCCACCTCACCAGTGCGCACCTGCTCCCAGGCGCTCCGCACCGGCGCGGCATAGACCGCCATGTCCACATCCGGGTACATGCGGCAGAAGGCCTGGAGCCGCTCCCAGACCGGGTGGGTGTGGAGCTCCGCCCCGGCCACAGAGAGCTTCCCTGCCCGGCCCAGGCCCGCACTGCGTACGGCGCTCTCCACTTCCTCCACGCGCTTCAAAAGCTTGTCCGCCTCCCGGACCAGCACCTCCCCCGCCGGGGTCAGGCGCACGCTCCGGTTGTCCCGCTGCAGAAGGCGTACCCCCAGGGACTCCTCCAGGGCAGAGACATTCCGGCTGGTGGTCGAGTGGCTGATGTACATGGACTCCGCCGCCCGGGTAAAGCTCCGCAGCTCCACTACGGTGAGAAAAATTTTTAACTGTTCGAAATTCATAGGCGCCTCCGGGTCCGGGGATTTTCAGCATGTACAAATGAAGCGTACGGTTTTAGAAATTAAATGTATGGGGCATCAGCTCATTGAGCCGGTAGCTCACATACCGGCCCCCCGCCTTGGTGCACAGCACCTCCATGTCCTTGGAGAACTCGCAGAGCACCTGGCGGCAGGCGCCGCAGGGCATGCAGTAGCCCTCCCCTTCGCCGTAAATGGCGATGCGGATAAACTTCCTGTGCCCCTCGCTCACCGCCTTGCACACAGCGGTCCGCTCCGCGCAGATGGTGCTGCCCAGGGCGGCGTTTTCCACATTGCAGCCGGTGAAAACCGTCCCGTCGTCGCACTCCAGCGCCGCCCCCACAGGGAAGCGGGAATAGGGTACATAGGCATTTTTTGATGCTTCCTTTGCGATGTTCAGCAGTTCCCGGTCCGTCATTTTCCCTCATCCTTTCCCACACGAAATACCAGGTGCTTATATCCAAAAAAGTTAATGACCATCACAAGCAGCGTCACAAAGATTTTCGCGGCGTAGGCATTGTAGCGCCAGGCGCCCCAGAGGGCCGGCAGGGCCGTATCCGTCAGCACCTCAATGAGCCAGGCGCTGAGCACCATGGAGACGAGGTTAACGGCAATAAACAGGAGCACCTGCCCCCACAACCGCCGCGTCCCGTCCCGGAAAGTAAAGCGCCGGTTCAGCAGGAAGCTGCAAATCACGCCGGTGCCGTAGCCCACCACCTGACTCCAGCTCTCCTCCAGGCCAATGGCAGAGTAGCACAGGGTAAAAACCAGGAAATCCACCAGGGTATTGATGCAGCCCACAATCCCAAAGGAAATAAACCGCTTCAGCTTTACAAAGAGTTCACGCATCCTCTTGTTCATCTCCAGACAAATCAATGGTCCACTCTGTGAACCGGTAGAAAATATTGTACTGCGTCGGCGTCATGCCCGTCACCACGTTCCGGTGGGTGAGCACCTGCTGCTTTTCAAAGCAGATGGGTGTAATCGGCGCATTCTGGGCCACATAGTCAAAGAGCAAATCCGCACACTGCTGCAGGGTGTCCTCCCCGGCAGCGCGGTAGTCCTGGATGCGGGTCTCATAGCCGCTGTCCAAAATCCCGCCGTAATTCAGGGCGCCGTCCTCTATCAGCATGCTGCTCAGGTCGAAATCCGCCGTCAGCTTCACTTCCCCGTAATAGAGGTCAAAGTCCCCTTCCGAAAGGGCCGTCAGGTAATCGCTCCAGCCCAGCTCCCGGAGGTTCACCGTAATCCCGACGCTCTCCAGGCTCGCCGCAATTTCCCGGGCGGCCTCCACCTTGACGGCGCTCTCGCTGTTGACGATGAAATTGAGCTCAATCTCCACCGGCACACCGGTGAGCATATATTCCAGCAGCTCGTCGTCGTCATAATCCTCCACCCCGGCATTTTCCAGGGCCGTCACAAACTTCTCCATATCATAGTCATAGTTTGCCCCATAAGTGGCGTTATACAGCGTACACACCGGGCTCATCGGGAGGGTGGCCGCTGTGGCGCAGCCATTCATAATATTGGTCACAATATGGCTGCGGTTAATGGCAAAGGTAATGGCGTAGCGGAAGTAGGGCGAGGAAAAGTACCGGCTGGACATATTATACCCCAGATAGTGCATATTGGTGGTGTTGTAATAGCGGGTCTCGTTGGAACTGCCATAGCCCAGGTTGTCCATCCCCAGCGGGTCATTGGTCACCAAATCCAGCAGGGAATCCTCAAAGGCGGAGATGATGTCCGCCGCCTGGGTATACTCCTTCAAATAAATTTTGTCAACGGGCAGGTTTTCATAGTCCGGATGCTCGGGAAACGCCTCCAGGCACATATCCTCCCCCAGCTGATAAGGGCCGCAGCCCACCGGCGCCCACTCCTCGATGCTCCCGTCCTTGATAACCGGGATATTCAGGAGCTTGGGGAACTGGTAATTTACCTGACTCAGGCGGATATACACCTGCGTCTCCCCGTTCACCGACAATCCGGCAATATCGGAAAACCGCTCGCCGTACAAATCGCTGTACCAGGCCCGGAAGATAGAGTAGTAGGCGTCCGTCATGGTAAATTCCGAGCCGTCGTGGAAGGTGACGCCGTCAGCGATGGTGAAATACCAGTTGATGCCGTCCTCCGTGGTCCACTCGGTAAAGAGGTTGGGCTGTACGTTGAAATTCTCGTCGATGACCACCAGCGTCTCATACATCAGCGGCATCAGCAGCTGGTTGGTGGCGCTCTCGGTGGTCAAGGGGTTCAGGCTGTGCTCAGACTCATAGTTCAGCGAAAATATATCGTCCGCCGCATAGCCCGCTGTGAGCCGCTCGCCCACGTCTGTCCCCTCCTGGGCCGCCGGGGCGCTCTCCGAGGTGTCCAGCCCCAGGCCCGGCCAGGAACAGCCGCACGTCAGGGCCAGAACCAAGGCCAGGGCCGTCAGGCGCCAGGCGCGCTTTCTCTTTTTCGTAATACCCATGGAAATCTCCTATTGTTCACAGCTGCTCTGAAGCCCCGGCAGGAAAATAACCCCTGCCTGGCTTCCCCGGAGCCCCTTCGTCGCCCGGTGGGACCAGAATTTCTCCGGCTGGCACATGGTGCACGCATCGGAAATATCTATATGCGCTTTCTCCAGGCCCAGCTGCTCCAGGCGGCAGGCGTTGGCCCCCTTCAAATCCACCAGGAACTTTCCCGGCGTATCCGTTTTGGGGCGGTAATAATTGCGCCCCGCCGCCCCCAGCCAGGCGTCCACAGCCGCCGGCACCTCCGGTCCGGTTTCAAAACAGCAGGCGGAAATCGCCGGCCCGATGGCGGCGTGAATGCGCGCAGGCTGGGCGCCCAGCTCCATCATGGCCCCCACAGCGGCGCCCAGGATGTCCTGGACACTGCTGCGCCAGCCGCAGTGAATCGCCCCTGCCACCCCCGCCCCGGCGTCGCACAGCAGCACCGGCACACAGTCCGCCGTAAAGCAGACCAGAGGCAGCCCCGGCTCATTGGTAACAATGCCGTCGGCCTCATAGGGGACAGCTTCAAAAAGGGTGTGCCTGTCTGCACCCGTCACGATGCGCACCCGGGCGCCGTGGACCTGGCGGGTAAAGACCGCCGAGCGGTAGTCAAAGCCCAGAGCGGCCCCCAGGCGGGCATAGTTTTCCCGGACTGCGTCCGGGTCGTCCCCCCGGTTTTCCCCCAGGTTCAGGCTGGCCAGATGCCCCCTGGACACGCCCCCCAGGCGCGTAGTAAAGGCGTGGGGGGCGCCCAGCTGGTCGCTGGCGAGATAGACAAGCTCCCCTGATTTCTTCTCCAGAAACATATGCGTATCTCCCGCTGCCGGCCCTTACTCGTTGCGGCCGCAGCACTCCTTATATTTCAGCCGCCGGGAACCGTCGGCCTTCATCTTCCCGCAGGGGCATGGGTCGTTGCGCCCGGGCTTTTTGGCCTTGCGCACCGGCTGCTTCTTCGCGCTGGCGTCGCCCCCAACATTGGCCGCGGCGTTTTTGGCCACGCTCTTGCGCTCCAGGGGCTGCTCCTTGCGCACCCGGACGGTAAAGAGCCGGCGGACCACTTCCTCCTTGATGCCCGAGACCATGGTCTCGAACATGTCGAAGCCCTCCTGCTTATAGGCGTCCACAGGCTTGGCGTTGCCATAGGCCCGGAGGCCGATGCCCCGGCGCAGCTCATCCATGGCGTCGATATGCTCCATCCAGTATTCATCCACCACACGGAGCATAATGACCCGCTCCAGCTCCCGCATCAGGGGCGTGCCGTTTTCCATATTGCCCAGCTCCGCCTCCCGGCGGGCATAGACCGCGTGGGCCCGCTCCAAAATCCGCTCCGACAGTTCCTGGGCCGAGATGGTGCGCAGCTCTGCTTCGGACACCTCCGGCTCGCCGGGGAGCAGGAACAGTTTCCGGAAGGGGGCAAGCAGTTCCTCCAGCTGCCCCCGGTTTTCCAGGCCGTGGGCGGCCTGGGCGTTCACAGCGCTCTCCACCACATCCTGGAGCATGGTCTGGACATAGTTTCCAATGTCCTCCCCGTCCAGGACCCGGCGGCGCTGCTCATAGATGATGTTCCGCTGGACGTTCATCACGTCGTCATATTCCAAGACGTTTTTCCGGGCCTGGAAGTTCCGGCTCTCCACGGTTTTCTGCGCCTGCTCGATGGCGTTGGTGAGCATCTTGTTGTCCAGGGGCTCGTCCTCCCCCACCCCCAGGCTCTCCATCATATTCAGCACCCGCTCGGAGCCGAACAGGCGCATGATGTCGTCCGTCATGGCGATGAAGAAGCGGCTCTCCCCCGGGTCGCCCTGGCGGCCGGCCCGGCCCCGGAGCTGGTTGTCAATACGCCGGGACTCATGGCGCTCCGTACCCAGGATATACAGCCCGCCGGCGGCGCGCACCCGCTCCGCCTCGGCGTTTGTGACCTCCTTGTGGGCGGCCTCCCGCTGGGCGAAAAGGGCCCGGGCCTTTAAGATTTCCTCGTCCTCCGTCTCGGCATAGCCGGTGGCCTCGGCAATCACTTCCTCGGAAAAGCCCGCCTTTTTCAAATCTGTCCGGGCCAGATACTCTGCGTTGCCCCCCAGCATGATGTCCGTGCCGCGGCCGGCCATGTTGGTGGCGATGGTGACGGCCCCCAGTTTGCCGGCCTGGGCCACAATCTCCGCCTCCCGCTCATGGTTCTTGGCGTTTAAGACGTTGTGGGCAATGCCCCGGCGCTTCAGGAGGCCGGAGAGGAACTCGCTCTTTTCAATGGACACCGTACCCACCAGCACCGGCTGCCCTTTTTCATGGCAGTCGAGAATCTGCTGGATGATGGCCTTGTTTTTCCCGTTTTCATTTTTAAAGACCAAATCCGTCCTGTCAATCCGGGCCAGCGGCTTATTAGTGGGAATCTCTACGATGTCCAGGTTGTAAATGGCCATGAATTCCTCTTCCTCGGTGAGGGCGGTGCCCGTCATGCCGGAGAGCTTTTCATACAGCCGGAAATAGTTCTGGAAGGTAATGGTGGCCAGGGTTTTGCTCTCCCGCTCCACGGTGACATGCTCCTTGGCCTCGATGGCCTGGTGGAGCCCCTCACTGTAGCGCCGGCCAATCATCTTCCGCCCGGTGAACTCATCGACGATGATGACTTCCCCGTTCTCCACAATGTAGTCGATGTCCCGCTTCATAACGCCGTGGGCCCGAATGGCCTGGTTGATGTGGTGGGCCAGGGTGGAGTTTTCCAAATCGGAGAGGTTCTCCAGGCCAAAGGCCTGCTCCGCCTTGGCAGTGCCCCGGGCGGTGAGGGTTGCGGTGCGGGCCTTCTCGTCCACTACATAGTCGGCGTCTAAGTTCTCGTCCTCTTCCTCTTTCTCGTCCACAGAGGCGTACACCACGGGCTTGAGCCGGGCTACAAAGTCCTCCACCTGCTGGTAGAGGTCGGTGCTCTCGTCCCCCTGGCCGGAAATAATCAGCGGCGTCCTCGCCTCATCAATCAGGATGGAGTCCACCTCGTCCACAATGGCAAAGGGGTGCCCCCGCTGAACCCGGGTCTGCTTGTAGATGGCCATATTGTCCCGAAGGTAATCAAAGCCCATCTCGTTGTTGGTGCCATAGGTAATGTCCGCGGCATAGGCCGCCTGGCGCTGGGCAGTGGTAAGGCCATGGACAATCAGCCCCACCTCCAGGCCCATGAACCGGTGGACCTTCCCCATCCACTCGCTGTCCCGCCGGGCCAGATAGTCGTTCACCGTGAC
>CAZRNK010000101.1:0-7075 GCA_964601435.1 uncultured Oscillospiraceae bacterium
TGACAGTCATGTGACAGTCAAGTGTCACAGGCTACGCCTTACAGCCACAAGCATTTCCGGGTTTTGTGACACTTGTGACAGTAGTTTATTTAGAAAGATATAAATTAAAGAGAAAACTGTATCATACGCGCCTAATGCGCCTACATACGCGCGCGTATATAGACGCAAGTGTCACAAGTGTCACAAGCGTCACAAGCACAAATATCGGAGGTTGATTGCATGGTAGAGATAAATCAGGTTTTGGAAATTTTACGGAGTGACCCGGAGTTGGATGCCATTTTAAGAAACGGCCCTATATATGGCGAGCACCGATCCAGAAGAAAGGCACCAATAGATCAAAGCGCTTGTTCAGCGAGAGCTTTTTGGAATTCCGACAGTGCTAGTGAGTTCCGTTGGTTGCTTGAACGCAAATACGGTATTTCCAGCCGATACCGGGATGCCGTTCTAATCCGCATTTCTGAGTTAAGAGGGGAAATTGACACGGGTAAAACCCCTAAGCATTTGTGAATTGGAGGGCCTATGGAGAAAACCGTGGAAGCATATCTCCGCCGCCGGGTGAAAGAGGCCGGGGGGCTTGCTTTGAAGCTGGTGTGCCCTGGTTGGGCTGGTGTACCGGATCGTCTCGTACTCATGCCGGGGGCTCGGGTCTACTTTGCAGAGACGAAGGACCTCGGCAAAAAGCCAAAGCCCCGACAGCGATATGTCCATGACCGGCTTCGCGATATGGGGTTCCTGGTGTTCGTACCGGACAGCAAACAGGCGGTGGATGACATGCTGGCGCACATTTTGGGGGAGGGAAGAGAGCGATGAAGTATGACCCGCATCCGTATCAGGAATATTGCATCGACTACATGCTGCACCACCCGGCGGCCGGGCTCTTCCTGAAACCAGGCATGGGGAAGACGTCCATCGCGCTGACGGCGGCGGATCGACTCCTGTATGATACCTTCGAGGCTACACGCGCCCTGGTGATCGCGCCGCTGCGGGTGGCGGAGGACACTTGGAGCCGGGAGAGCGAAAAATGGGACCATTTGCGGCATCTTCGGGTGAGCCGGGTGCTGGGCAGCGCAAAAGAGAGGCAGGAGGCGCTGCGGGTGGATGCGGATATCTACTGCATCAACCGGGAGAATGTAGATTGGCTGGTGAAGCTGTACGGAACGGACTGGCCCTTTGATCTGGTCATCGTGGATGAGTTGTCCAGCTTCCGAAACCCCAGCGCCCGGCGCTTCCGAGCGTTGCGGAAGGTGCGGCCCCTGGTGAAGTACATGTGGGGCCTGACCGGGACACCCCGGCCCCGGAGTCTCTTGGACCTCTGGGCCCAGGTCTATCTTCTGGACCGGGGGGAGCGATTGGGGCGGACTTTCACCGAGTACAAGCGAAACTATTTCAGCCCAGGCCGTCGGAATGGGTATGTGATCTATGAGTGGGTCCCACGGCCGGGAGCAGAGGACGAGATATACGGACGGATCTCCGACATCTGCATCAGCCTGGAGACCAAGGGAAACTTGCAGATGCCGGAGCTGGTCGAAACCGTCCGGCCGGTCAAGCTGTCCCGGGAGGCCCGGAGCCTGTACGACAGCATGGAGCGGGAGGCGTTGCTAAAGCTGGTGGGCACGGTGATCGATGCCGGGAGCGCCGCAGCGGTCAATGGGAAACTGTTGCAGATCGCTGGGGGAGCGGTCTACGACGAGGACCATGCGGCCCACGAACTGCATGCTGAAAAGCTGGATGTTCTGGAGGACGTCTTGGAAGAGGCGGCCGGGGAGCCTGTCCTGGTGGCCTATCGTTACCAGCATGAGCGGGATCGCATACTGGCCCGGTTCCCCCAGGCGGTCCAGCTGAAGGACAGCAAGACCATCGCCGCATGGAACCGGGGAGAGATACCGCTGCTTTTGGTACACCCGGCCGGGGCCGGGCATGGACTGAACCTCCAGGACGGCGGGCATATCATTGTGTGGTTTGGCCCGATCTACGACCTGGAGTTGTGGGAGCAGACCAGGGACCGCCTCTACCGGCAGGGGCAGCGGTCCACCACCAGCATGATAACCCTGGTGGCCGAGGGGACCGTGGAAGAGGATGCAATGCGGTCACTGGCCGCAAAGGCTGATGGGCAGACGGCCATGATGGAGGCCATCAAGGCCAGGATCAAGAAATTGGAGGGCTAAGGGATGAACTGGAAACGGGAGGCTATCGACAAACTGCGGAACTATGAGGCCCACCGGGAGGCCCTGGACAGCATTCCCAAGGAGATCAAAAGGCTGGAGTTGGCCTATGCCGGTATCCGCAGTGCCACCACGGACGCCACTCCAGTTTCCGGCGGCGGGAATACTCGCGAGGATCACATGCTGTCTAACATCGTCCACCGGGACGAACTGAAGCGGCGGCTAAAAGAAGCACGGTTGTGGGTGTCCGTGGTGGACAAGGCCCTGGGGGTCTTGGATGACGAAGAGCGGATGGTACTGGAACTGTTCTACATCCGCCGCGCAAAGGGGGGTGTTGCGGAGTTGTGTGATAGGCTGAACCTTGAGAAAAGTGCGGTCTATGACCGACGGGACAAGGCCCTGCGGCACTTCACTCTGGCACTGTACGGGGTAACGGAGACGGAGTGAAAAAGTCCGGAAAAAAACCGGAAGATTTTTTGATTTTCCTGTGCTATAATAATACCGTGAAATTCTGACACAGCCAGGCGGACCCCCGCTTTCGGGGGCCGCCATTTTTCATGAAGGGAGGTTCCGGGCCCCGCGTTTTCTCCTTTGCGCGGCGGCATGGTCCGGGCTGGCAGCGATCGCCAACGCCACCGGCAGCGGGCACACCAACGAAAAGGAGCAAGCAAAAATGGATATGCAGCTGGTGACGAAAAAGCTGGCAGAGATCCGGCCATACGAGAGGAACCCAAGGAAGAACGACGCTGCTGTGGCGGCGGTGGCGGAGAGCATCCAGCAATGTACCTATATCGCCCCCATCATCGTCGACGAGGACGGCGTCATCCTGGCCGGAGACACCCGGTATCGGGCTTTGAAGCGACTGAAGCGGAAAGAGGCCGAGGTCATTGTCAAAGCCGGACTGTCCGAGGAGCAGAAGCGGAAATATCGGCTTCTGGACAACAAAACGAATGAACTTGCTGGTTGGGATCTGGACTTGCTGGAGGGTGAGCTGGAGGGCTTGGACTTCGGAGATCTGGATCTGGACTGGGGCATTGAAAGCGGGGAGGAAGCGGCGAGCGAGGAAAAAGCCGGCGACTTCTCCCAGTCTGAGTTCGAGTATTCCCAGCAGTACGGTGTGACCGTCATCCTGAAGGATGAAGCCGAGCAGGAGGCGTGCTACAACAAGCTGCGTGGCATGGGCTATGACTGCCGGGTGGTGACCGTATGACACGGATAGAGGTCCACAACCGCGTCAGCGATTTCGACAGCTACCGGGCAGCCAGAGTGAAGAGCCTGTTTAACGCAGAGAATGGCTGCAACTTCGATCTGGAGATCGACGCAGACCTTTCCGGGGAGTGGGGCATCGGTGTCGTGGTGGGACCGTCCGGGTCAGGAAAGACCTCCATCGGCCGGACCATATTTGGGGAGGACAAGATCTACGACTACACCCAGGGCTGGGCCCCGGACAAGCCGGTGATCGACTGTATAGCCCCGGATGGGGACTTCAACGAGGTGACCGGGGCCCTGGCAAATGTCGGATTGGGTTCTGTCCCGTCTTGGCTGCGGCCCTTCCGGGTGCTGTCCAACGGCGAGCAGTTCCGCGTTGGCCTGGCCAGGATCATCTGCGAGAAGCCCCAGGAGATCGTTATCGACGAGTTCACATCCGTGGTGGATCGGCAGATAGCCCGCATCGGGTCCCAGGCGTTCCAAAAAGCATGGCGGCGGGGAAACCCCGGAGGAAAGGTGGTGTTACTCACCCCACACTACGACATTCTGGACTGGATTCAGCCGGATTGGGTCATTGACACAAAGACAAGGGCCTTTGAACGTGGGGTTCCCCGACAGCGGCCGACTATTGAGCTCGCGATTTGGAAGGTCGACCAAAGTTACTGGCGATATTTTAAGCCGCATTACTATCTAGACCTCCCCATGCCGGTGGCTGGGGAGTATTTTATCGGGACCGTGGACGGGGAGTTGGCCTGCCATATGGCGGTGGCTCCCCGGTTCGAAGTGCGGGGCTACCGGGGCACCCGCCTGGTTACTATGCCTGAGTGGCAGGGGGCAGGTGTGGGCATGCGGTTCCTGAATTGGGTGGCCGAGTATCATAAGCAGGGCTACGGGCGAGGCGGGCACAAATACCCGCTTTATTTCCACACAAGTCATCCCCAGATGTGCGCCGCGCTTCGCCGGAGTCCGAAGTGGACCCAGTGCTCCGCCGTGTTATACGGCGGGAACAAGGCAAGGTCAGCGGCGACCATCCAAAACTCCAGGGCGAAGCACGGCAAGAAAGGAATGGGAACCGGCTATGGGGGACATTTCCGGGCGGTGCAGGGCTTCAAGTATGTCGGGGAGGCGGAGTGATGAAAATTTTTCTTTGCGGTCAAAGGACCTTTGGCAAGGAAGTGTGCCGGGCGCTGCTGGCGGCCGGGCATGAAATCATCGGCGTGGCTCCGGCGCCGCCGCAGAAGCGGCAGGATAAGCTGTACGGCTTCGCGGCAGTTAAGGGCCTCCCGCTGGTGACGGACTGTAAGAGCCTGGTGTCCAGCTTCATCCCAGACGAGACGGAATTGATCGTGGCCGCACATTCACACTGGCTGATCTCCGACCAATGCCTGTCCAAAGCCAAGTATGGCGGGATTGGGTTCCATCCGTCTCTGCTCCCCCGGCACCGGGGGAAAGACGCAGTCCGCTGGGCGGTCTACATGGGGGATTATGTCTCTGGCGGGACCGTATACCGGCTGACGGATAAGACCGACGGCGGCGACATCCTGCGCCAGGAGTTGGTGTGGATCCAGCCGGGATGGAACTATCACGACTTGTGGGCGGCCATTTTCCCGGTGGGGGTCCGGCTGCTGGTGGAGACCGTGCGGGACTTGGAGAACGGGACGGCCCAAGGGACCGAGCAGGATGAGTGCTGTGCTACCTGGGAGCCGTCGTGGGATAGGCCCCGGCTGGAACGAAAGGAACTGTTAGCCTTGGGCAGTCGCGCCCCGCTGTCTGGTTCGGACAAGATCCCACAGGAGTGCATAGAGTGCTCCAGGGATTGCAATTGGTGCACTTACAATATCGCGGACCCGGAGACTTATCATAGACGATAGACAGAGCGGCCCGCTTTCGGGAGGAAGGTGGTGGTATGGCCAATGCGGAAAACTTGAAGAAAGGCAAAGCCACGCAATTCAAGAGCGGTGAGGACGCAGCCGAGAACGGCAAGAAGGGCGGCACCGCTTCCGGGGCTTCCCGGAGGCGAAAGCGGGCCATGCGTCAAGCGGCGTCTATGTTGCTGAATACACAGATCCCGGCAAACGCGCGGGCTCCGTTCATGAAGACCGTAAAGGCCCTGCTGGGCGCCTTCGGCTACGAACTGAACGACGCCACCTACCAGGACGCGCTTCTTGCCGGTATCATGCTGGAAGCTATGAAGGGCGACGTCAGGGCGGCGGAGTTCATCCGGGATACTGCCGGGGAAAGCCCTGTTTTGGATATTCGAAATGCCGAGTTGAAATTGCGCCGCGAGGAACTGCAATTCAAGAAAGAACAGCTTACTGGGGCCGCCGCCCCTGGCGCCGAGAACAATCTGCTGGAGGTCATCATGCAGGCGGAGGAGGTCGACACGAGTGATTTACCAGAAATTGACTAAACGCCAAAAGCTGGCGATGCTATGGTGGCAGCAGCCCCGTTTTCGGAACCGGGATGTCCTTCTGTGTGATGGGTCCATCAGGTCTGGCAAGACGGTGTGCATGACCGTCGGCTTCATCCTTTGGAGCATGGCGACATTCAACGGGGAGCGGTTCGCGCTGTGTGGCAAGACCATTGAAAGCCTGCGGCGCAACGTGATTCTGAATCTCCGGGACTGGCTCCCGCCGGACCTGCATATCGTGGAGCGCAGGGCGGAGAACAAGCTGATCATTTCAGACCGCTGGGGACGGGAGAACACCTACTTCCTGTTTGGCGGCAGGGACGAGAGTTCCTATATGCTGATCCAGGGTATCACTTTGGCCGGAGCATTGCTGGATGAGGTCGTACTCATGCCCCGGTCCTTTGTGGAACAGGCCCTCGCTCGGTGTTCCATCAAGGGGAGCAAGATATGGTTCAACTGCAACCCGGAAGGGCCCGAGCATTGGTTCTACAAGAACTGGATAGAGGGGGACAACCCGAAAGAGATGAATGCTCTGCATCTGCATTTCACAATGGACGATAATCCGTCGCTGGCCCCGGAGATCCGGGCCCGCTATGAGCGCCAATTCTCCGGCGTGTTCTATGATCGCTATATCCGGGGCCTCTGGGTGGTGGCCGAGGGCCTGATCTACACCATGTTCAACAAGGATTTCCATGTTGTGCCGACCGTGGCCCGGCCCTATGACCGCTATTACATCTCGGTGGACTACGGAACCATCAATCCCACCAGTATGGGCCTCTGGGGCCGTGCTAACGGGGTATGGTACCGCATCCGGGAGTATTACTACGACAGCCGCCGAGAGGGCCGACAGCGCACCGATGAGGAGCACTATGCCGGGTTGGAGAAGCTGGCTGGCGGCTTGCCCATTCGGGCGGTCATCGTAGACCCCTCAGCGGCCAGTTTCCTTGAAGTCATCCGGCGGCATGGGCGGTTCTATGTGGAAAAGGCATCCAACTCCGTGCTGGACGGCATCCGCAACGTGGCCACGCGGCTTCAGACCGGGGAAATTTTCATCTGCGAAGGGTGCAAGGACTGCATCCGGGAGTTCCAACTCTATCGCTGGGACGAAAAAGCCACAATGGACCGGCCAATCAAAGAGAATGACCATGCGATGGATGATGTGCGCTACTTTGTCCACAAGGTGTTCGGGCCGGAAATCTTCAGCTTCTGAGGTGACGCACCGTGAAGATACTTAATCTACGAGACGATTGTGTGACCAGGGCGGCCACGAATTTCCTCCGGGGGATGACGGACA
>CAZRNK010000102.1:0-2444 GCA_964601435.1 uncultured Oscillospiraceae bacterium
CCCTGTATACCGGCCACATCGGCGACGGCAAGATTTTTGTCTACGAGGTCAGCCGCGTCGTCAAGGTCCGTACCGGTGAGGAGGACTACGCCGCCCTGCAGGATGTGGAATAATAATGAATAAATAAGAATAAAAAGCTCAGGCAGATTTTCTGCCTGAGCTTTTTGAATATGCAGATGATTTAACGTTGGTTGTACCTATCCAATGCGGCCTGAGTTGTATCAATCATATTCTGAACACCCAGGTCCAGCAGGGTCTGCTGAAATTCCTCAAATTCGTCAAAGGATTTTTCGCCGGTGATGAAACGGGGTACGCTCTCCTGTACAAAAGTGAGAACGTCACCATAAGCGTCATTATATAGGTCACCTTCCTCCACAGTCATGGTCAGAACGCTATCTTTGGGCAAGTCGTATGCACCATCTTTGTTGGAGCCCCAGACCTCCCGGTCATCGGCTACGCCCTGTGCCAGGTAACGTTTATTATCTAAATGCGTAGCAGCGCCAAAGAAGCAATAGCTATAAAGAACCTGCTCACTGGTATAGCCGTCCGGATTGTTCAGAACAAAATCAGTCAGAACGGGTTTTCCATCCACATATTCAAAGGTTATTCCTTCATAGCCGTAATTGGCCAAAATAACACCCTGCTCACTAAACCAGAAGTTGTTCCAGGCAACGGCCAGCTCTACATTTTCGCAGGCGGTAGTAATGGACAGACCCGGATAGTCAATTGTACCGGCATTGGCATTGATATGGTTGATATCACCTGGGTTCTTGACAGGCTCCGGAATGGGACTTAAGACGCAATCGGGGTCAATATTTTCATCCGCCCAGTCATTTTCACCCATGCGGTATTCAGCGACATAATAGCCAGTTTCCCCGTTTGCAACTGCTTCGCGGATTTCATTACCCCAGCCAAAGCTCTCGGCTGTGGCAGTGAAGTCGGACAGAATTAGTCCTTCGTTGTACCACTGGTTCATCATTTGCAGATACTCCAGGAAACCATCAGACAGGAAGCCACAGTAGACTGTGCCGTCAATTTGATACAGATAGGGATCCACGCCATTGGTTCCGCAGGCTATGTTATACCCGGATGCGACGCTGGAGCCACAAAGCACGCCATACATGGTGAGGAAAAGGGGCTGCTCTGCGCCCATTTCCGTTTTAAAAGCGGTGAGAACATCATGGAGCTCATCATAAGTTTCCGGCGCTTCCATACCTAACTCGTTCAGCCAGTCCTGGCGAATAAAGGGGCCGCGATTAGAGGAGTAGTCCTCGACCATCTTCTTTTGATAGAAGGCCGCAACGTAGCCGCCATCTGTGGTAGCACCCTTCCGGAAATCCTCATCAGATTCCATTAAGGCGTAGTAGTCTGGGGCATAATCCTCCAGATAGGGAGCCAAATCGATGATGATTTCCGATTCAATTGCATTGTCAATACCGGCTGTATATACAATGGGAACAACGCCGTACATGTCAGGGTAGTCCCCGCCGGCAACAGAAATTTGGAACATCTCCGGATAATTGTCAGTGGCAATCGTCTGGAATTCAATCTCAATTCCGAGGATTTCCACAGAATCCATATAGGCGGGATTGGTGTCCCAGTTACCACTGGGTAGATTTGAAAGTTGGGTAGTTTGGAAACGATTGAAAATTGTAAAAACTACATCATCCTCTGTAAGAGGATATGAACTGGCATCAAATAATACATTGCTTTCGCCGCTCTCCGGGGCATCAGTTTCTGAATCATTGCCAGAAGGAGCTTGCGTTCCGGTGCTTTTTCCTGTACCTCCGCAGGCAACCAGAGCAAATGCAATGCACAAGCATAGAACAAAGGAAAAAAAGCGAACATAACGTTTCATTTTGGATAATCCTCCCTTATAAGTAAGATAAGAATTGAATGTTTGGCATTATCACTTCGTGTCACCGGGTGCAAATCACCTCCTAAAGTGGTATTTCTGTTATGTCAGCCGGCGCTGTGCCGGTTCAGACCAGGGGGAAGAGCAGATGGGCATCATAGCTGCCGCCGGTATGGAGGATATGGCGACCGTGATTCAGGGAGGTGGAGGGGGGCGGCGTCATGGGGCCATCCGGGTCCACGCCCATTTGCAGCATGGCTGCACGCTTGGCCTCCGGTGTGGGTTGCCAGTCCTTGGGCTTCATGCTTTTGTTAAAGCCGGAGACCAGGATTTCCAGCTGCTCGCCGGGATGGACATACATGCTGATGGGACTGAGCATAATCTCCACCGGGACAATCTCGCCGGGGGCGAGGCGCTCCTCCTTCTGGTGGGTGTGGAAGGGGATGAGCGCTGTGGATTTTTCGGTGTCCAGCGCCCGGTGGGAGACGCGGAGCTGGTTGTAGGGGCCATAGAACCAGCTGCCGATGGCATCGTGAAACAGGTAGTTGCCGTCTTTGTCCCGCTTGGCCATACGGACGTATAAGTCCAT
>CAZRNK010000102.1:2544-7074 GCA_964601435.1 uncultured Oscillospiraceae bacterium
TTGTAGTAGTCGGGCCATTCGCCGCCAGCGTGGATGCGCAGCCATTTCTGGGGCGCGGTCAGCCGGCGCCAGGCGTCAAAGGTGCCGCAGGTATGGGTGCCGTTGGTGTAGGAGGCCACCATGTAGACCGGGGCCTGGATATTTTCCACTGGGGGGCGCTTTCCCTCCCAGTATTCATTCATCAGGGGATATTTCTTTGCCATGGCGCAGATGGCCTCGATGCACCCGCCGTTGCTCCAGCAGCGGGCGCCGGGAAAGGCGCCCAGGGGAATACCGCCCTTGACATATTCCTCCCGGTAGAGGTCATCCTGCCCCTCCCAGGGGGCAATGGCCGCCAGGTGGGGCGGGTTCTTGGCCGCAATATAGAGCTGGACCATGGCGTACCAGGAGCAGCCGGACATGCCCACTTTCCCGTTGCACCAGGGGAGGGCGGCGAGCCACTCGATGCAGGCGCAGGCGTCGCTGGCGTCCAGGTCGCCAAAATACTGGACGTCCCCTTCAGACATAAAGCAGCCCCGGGGATCCACCTCCACAACGGCATAGTTATAGGGGACCCAGTGTGCGGGGTCGGCACACTCCCAACCCTGGAGGCCAGAGAGGGCGCTCTTGGGCACATATTCCCGCTCAATGCGGCCCTCCAGCATGTCCCGGATGCCTCCCTTCCCGGCGGGGCCCCAACAGAGGATGGCCGGAACCGGCTCGTCGGTGAGGGGGCGATAGATGTCCATGTAGATGGTGGTGCCGTCGGGCAACGTGAAGTCCACATCCCGCTCCTGGAAAATGGGGCAGGGCAGCGGGGCGTAGCCCTCCCGGCAGACATATCCCTCCGGAAAAATGGTGGAGCCGGGCTTGAACCCCTCGTACAATGACAGCCTGTCGTTGATGTTGGGCAGGTCCTCAAACAGAATTTCGATTTCCCCGGAGGGGGTATAATAGCGTCTCTCGGACATGTCAATCCTCCTTATTGGGAATTACGGGGAGCAGCAGATAGCTGTCATACTGCCCGCCCATGTGGACGATGTGGCGGCCGTAGTTGGCCCCCATGCCCACCGCCAGGGTGCCGCTGCCGGCGCCGTTGAAGTCCTGGCCGGAGATGAGCAGCTCCAGGGTTTCCCCCGCGTGGAAGACAAGGCCCGTAGGGGGAATGCCGATGTCCAGCGGGACAATCTGCCCAGGCTGGAGCTTTTGCGCCCCGGTGAAGGTATAATAGGGGATTTCCTCCAGGGAACGCGCAGGGTCCGTCTGCCGCATGGAGGCCCGGAGCCGGCCCATAAAGGGGCCGGAGTAGGCGCTGGCGCCGGGGTGGAGGAGTTTGGGGTGGCTGGTGAAGAAATTGCAGCCGGTGCGCATGCCCTGGTCGTCCAGCTTGTTGATAAAGACAAAGAGGTCCATATCGTCGCATCCCTCGCCCTGCACCCACAGATGCAGCTTGGAGTAGCCGGTGATTTCCGTCGTCTCCGGGAACGTGTAGGTATAGCGCAGGGTGGCCTGGCCGGGGATGCAGTCATAGGCGTCCAGCGCCTCCGCCGCCGCGGGCGCGGGAGACAGCGTGCCGCCAGAGTGCAGGTACAGCCGCGTCAGAATCTGCCTTTCCAGGGGGAAGCTCTGTTCAGGCCGGTCCACAATATCCGTGTGGCCGTGGTCCAGGACGCTGACGCGGACGGCGGGCGTTTTCTCCCAGCCGTTGTCTATGCCCTTCAGGAAATGGTCAAAGAATTTCTGGAGGTCTTGGCGCTTGTCCTCGCTGCGGAAGTCGTGCATCTCCGAGGTGTTGTGGATGCGCAGCCATTTTTCCCGGCTGGCCAGGCCCCGGAACATGTCGATGGTGCCCCGGGTGTGATTGGCGTTGCAGTAAGAGGCGACTACATAGGCGGGGATATCAATGTCGGCGGGGTCTACCCTTTTCCCCTCCCAGTAGGCGTTCATATAGGGGTATTTTTCCGCCATGCCGCTGGCAAATTCAATGCGGCCGGCGCCATAGGTGCGGCGCATGTGGGTATCGGCCCCCTTGGGGATGCCGCCTACGACAAACTCTTCCCGATAGAAATCCCCATGCCCCTCCCAAGGGGCGATGGCCTTCAGGGCGGGGGGCTTTTTGGCGGCCATGAACCACTGCTCAATTGCGGTGAAGGCGTTGCCTGCCATCCCCACATTGCCGTTGCACCACGCCTGGCGGGAAATCCAATCGATGCACTCGCAGCCGTCCAGGGCGTCAATCTCGCCAAAATAGGACATGTCCCCCTCCGAGGCATAGACGCCTCTGGGGTCCACGCTGACTACGGCATACCCCTCCGGTACCCAGCGGGCGGGGTCATTGCAGAGCCAGACCTGAAGGCCGGAGACGCTGGCGCGGGGGAACTCCCGGTCCTCCTCCGCCATGCCGGGGAAGGTCATGTCATGGCGCCCCTGCTTTCCGGCGGGGTTCCAGTTCATGAGGGCGGGGACCTTTTGGCCTGCATCCGTGGGCCGGTATACGTCGGCATATACCGTGACGCCATCCCGCAGCACAATGGGCACGTCCCGCTCCAGGAGAATGTCGCAGGGGAGGGGCATGCACCCGTCCTCCATTACCTGCCCTTTTTTCAGGACCGTGGTGCCCGGTGCAAAGCCGGCATAGGCCGAATCCGGGGAAGTGACGGGAAAGAGCTTGAGCCAAAGTGTTTCAAATTCTTTTTTCGGGCTGGATTGAGAATACTTCACAGTAAACCTCCTGCATGATTGATGAAAGCGAATCCCTATTCCCCGGAAAAGGCTTCATAGGGCTCCGGGGGCTTGGGAGCGAGCTGGGGCAGCGCACCGGGCTGATACTGCCAGTGGAAGGTGGTGGCCCGGGTCGCGTTGTTCTCCGGCGGGACGCCCGGCGGGAAGGGGATGTTGGAGGTGAATTGGGCGTCGATGCGCAGGCCGTCGGTGGCGAAGCGCTGCAGGGAAAAGCGCACCCAGTCCTGGTCAAAGGGGCAGCGCATCAGCTCGCAGGCGTGCAGGTGCCAAATCCGCCAGCCATCTGCCTGTCGGATGAAGTCCACGGCGAACTTCTGCCAAATCCACTCCGCCTTATACTGCCTGCCATCTGCCGTGACGCTGGTAAGGAGGGCGCGGGCCTCCAGGCCCTGCGGCGGCTGCGGGCTGAAATCGCCGGCGCTGGTCTCAATGCCGGAGGAGGTCCACAGGCCCCGGGCGCTCTGCCCGTCGCCGGCAATCTCGATGCAGGGGCTGGAGAGGGTGTATACCGTCAAGTCGCCGGGCAGGCGGTCCTTCTGATAATAGGAGGAAACGCCCCTGGACCCCTCATAGACGCCGGAGGCGCCAATCTCCAGGGAAATGTCCTTCCGGTCTGCCCAGAAGCGCTGCACGATGGCGTCGCCTTCCACGGCGGTAAAGGCGCTCTGATAAGCAGAGAAGAGATTTTCAATGGCGTCCCGGTCCCGGCTGGCGGCACAGGTGCGCTCCAGGGCCTCTAAACGCGCCAGAATTTCATCCATGGAGAGCCTCCTTTCTGACAATGGCAACGGCAGCGGGGGAGGGGATGCCGCTGAGCACATCCCGCAGGCGCAGCGTGCCCGCCGCCGTATCAATTTCGTGGACGCAGACCTGGTCGGAGGCCTGCAGGGCAGTGACGGCATATTTGCCATCCGGGGATATGGAGAAGTCCCGGGGCGTCTCGCCGGGCAGATGCACCATGTCGGAGAGCGTGAGCATCCCGGTGCCGGCATCTGCCCGGAAAACCGCGATGGTGTCTGCGCTCCGGGTGGCTGCCAGGAGCAATCCGCCGGTGAGGTGGAGGGTGGAGGTGCCGTACATCCCCTTGTAGTCCGGGGGAATCACGGAGATTTCCTGAATCTTTTCCAGGCCGCCGCCCTGGGGCAGCCGGTTTTCCAGCACGTGGATGAGGCCGGGGTTTTGCATAAGGAGATAGAGGAAGCGGCCGTCTTTTGTCACAGCGGCGTGCCGGGGGAAATACCCCTGGGGGATGGCATATTCTCCGGCAATCTCCAGAGTCCCGGCATGCAGCAGAACTAGGGCCTGACGTCCCACTGCCACGGCGCCCAGATATTCCCCTACCTGCCCGGCCCAGTGGAGCCCGTCGTGTCCGCCGGGCAGCGGCTGTACATGCACAGAGGCGGATAGGGGGAGCAGGCTGCCGTCTGGCGCGGTGGGAAACACAGCCAGGGTGCCGCCAAAGAAATTGGCAACCAGGAGGCAGCCCCTGTTGTCTATGGCCAGGCAGCAGGGGCGCTGCCCGGCAGTGGGCAGGCCGTTTTGATAGGTGAGGGCGCCGTCCGGCGCAATTTTATAAGCCATGGCGCCGCCGCTGGACAGCCCCTGGAAGGTCATGCCCTCGCTGGCAGCGTACAGGGTTTGCCCGTCTGCGGCCAGGGCCAGGGCCCCGGTATTGTACGCAGGGCAGGTGTGGAGGGGGGAGAGCCAGCCGCCGTTTGCTTCCAGGGAGAGCGTGTAGATGCCCCGGCTGCCGCGGACAGAGTTCGTCCCGATAAAGGCATAATACCCTTGTGGCATAAAATACCTCCA
>CAZRNK010000103.1:0-7026 GCA_964601435.1 uncultured Oscillospiraceae bacterium
TAGTCGCTATGGACTTCTTCGTTAGGTGTTCAACTTGATTTTACAATCAACCAACGTTTTTTTAAAACGGACTTGAGAAAAAATCCCCGCGGCTAATGCCGCGGGGATTGTACCATTTGCGTCAGCTTGCGCCGGCGTTTTTCAAACATGGCCTAGCGGGAGAGATAGCGGTCCAGCGCCTGCTGCCGGAGCGCAGTGGCCTCGGCAATGCCCAGGGATTCAATCCGCTGGACGTACTCGTCCCAGGTGGCATCCAAATCGTCGTCGCCGTTAATGACGCGGACTACATATTCCTCCACATAGGTGGAGATGTCCCGCATGATGTCATTATAGTCGGCGGTCTCATCGGCGGTCATGCTCACCGCGCTGGGGTAGAGGTAATCGGTGTCGTTCTCCGACCAGACATTGCAGGCGGCCAGAGCGGCGTCAGAGTACACGATATTTTCGCCCGTCCAGTCCATCCGGCTGGGGAGGTTCAGCGCCCGGTAGTAGGAGATGATGGTGCCGAAGTCATACGCCTCGTTGTTCAGGACATAGTCGGAGTACTGGGGATTGCCGTCAGCGTCATACTCCCAGGAGACGCCCTCCTGGCCGTAGCTGACGAGAATGCGGCCTTCATCGCTGTACCAGTAGTCAATGTAGGACATAATGAGGGCCGGGTCCTCGCAGGAAGTGGTGATGACGGTGCCCCGGGTACTCAGAACATACTCGCTCTCCTGGCGGAGATGGATCTCCTGGTCGGCGGTCTGTTTGGGCAGGGACAGCGGCTCCAGGGTGAAGCCCTCCTCCGCTGCGGAGGCGGGATACTGGTCAATAAAGATGTACATGCCGTCAAAAACGGTAATGTCCCCGTTGACTGCCGGCGTTTCCAAATCCACGATGCTCAGAGAGGACCAGTCGGCGTAGATGAGCCCAGCCTCGTTCCAGGACGCGAGCATCTCCAGATAGCTACGCCAGCCGTCAGTGATGGGAGTGTAGACCGCTTCCCCGTCGATGTTCAGGAAGGGGTTGGTGGTGTTGCCGATGTCATAGCCGGCGCTGAGGGCATAGGAGTTGCCGAAGATATCCAGGAAACCGGTGGAGGTGAGGCCCAGGCCGCCCTCGCCATTGGAGACAAAGGTGGTCAGGACATTTTCCAGCTCACTGTAGGTGGTGGGGGTCTCCAAATCGTATTTGTCCAGCAGGTCCCCGCGAATCATGGGGCCCACAAAGGCGTCCTGCTGGGGGTCCTTGATGCAGTAGAGGGCGGCCATTTCCCCGCCGTCGGTGTACACAGCCTTGGAAATTACGTCAGAAGAGGCGATGGTCTCAGTATAGTTGGGCATATTTTCCGCAACCAGGTCGCTCAGCTCCAGGATAATGCCCTCGTCAATGGCCCCCTCCAGGGTGCCGGTGTAGTACATGGGGAAATAGGCGATAACGTCGGGGTACTCATTGGAGGCCAGGGTGATGCCCAGAGACTCCTGGGCCATATCCTCGTTGGGGCTGATGAACTCCAGCTCCACGTTGGTCAGCTCCGCCATGTAGGTAAAGACATAGCGTTCGGAGAAGTCGTCAAAGAGGGGGCAGGCCACTTCGCTGGAGCTGATGGGCATCCACCAGGTGAAATACTCCGTCTCCTCGCACAGGGGATAGATGCTGGCTTCGCCGCTCTCGGTGGGGGCGGCAGTCTCTTCGCCTGAGCTGTTCTCCGTGGGTTCAGCGGCGCTGGTCTCTGCCGGGGCCTGGGTGGCCTCCGAGCTGCCGCCGCTGCAGCCGGCCATCAGGCCGCAGAGCAGGCACGCGGCCAGAAGCAGCGCAAGCATTGTTTTGGGGCGCATGTTGTTTCCTCCTTCATCCATGTTGTTTATTTCCGGTGCTCAGGCGC
Source organism: uncultured Oscillospiraceae bacterium (assembly GCA_964601435.1). Classification (GTDB taxonomy): domain Bacteria; phylum Bacillota; class Clostridia; order Oscillospirales; family Oscillospiraceae; genus CAZRNK01. The sequence goes on from CAZRNK010000103.1 coordinate 1,868, forward strand.
GGTTCTTCCCGCCATAGCGGGCGGTGCGCGCATCCTGAATCACGCCCTTCCAGTTCATGCCGTAGGCGAAGTCGTAGGTATGCCCCTCGCTGTCGGTGTAGCAGTCCATATCAAAGGGGACATCCTCCAGCTGCGCCTCCACAGTCTCCATATCCCGGGGCATCTGGTGCGGCAGGAGGCCGGAGGGCTCGAACAGCCCCGCCGCCAGCTCCATGAGAATGGATTCGCTGACACCGTGGTGGACGATAAGGGCGTCGCACATGGGCTCCACCTCGTGGAGGCAGACAGCTTTTTCAATGTGCATAAAGACAATCACCGGCTTGCCGCCCATAGCCCGGCGGGCTGCCTCCAGGGCGTCCAGCTCCCCTTCGTTGTCGGCAGTGACGGTTTTGCCGCGATAGCTCCGGTTCGTAAAGTCCTCCCGGGGGTCGCCGCCGGCGATGCTCTCGGCCCGGGCGTTTGCGGCGGTATAGGGCCGGTACTGGAGGGAGATGGGCACATAGCCGTTGCCGCCCTTTTCCCGGTCGGCGCTGCTGTAGCCCAGCCCGGTCTGGGGCGCGCGCATGCCGACAAAGGCCACGTCCGCCTCCTCCGGGGTTTCCACGACCGTAAAGCGCCCTCCGACAATGGCGGGATTCAGGCCGGGGCGGTCATAGGCGGGGATGACATTGCAGAACCTGTCCATGCTCTCCTTGATGTGGGCCGAGGGGATATAGACCTTGAGGCCCGCTTTCAGGGGCAGGGTGTTCGCCCGGTTTTTCAGCAAAATGGCGGCTTTCCGCTGGCAGTCCAGGCCGGCGGCGACAAATTTCTCGCAGCCCAGGACGGCGGCGGAGCGCCCATAGTCCAGATAGGGGTTTTCAAACAGCCCGAGGCGGAACATGTTGGTGAGAATCCGCACTGCAGAGGCCTGAATCCGCTGGTGGGCCACTGCCTCCCCGTGGGCCTCCACCAGCAGGGCATAGCCCTTCTGGAGATATTCCAGCTCGCCCACGTCGCCAAACTGGTCCACACCCGCCTCAATAATCTTGGCGAAGCGCTCGGGCCGGGAGATGTTTTCCGCCCCCCAGCAGGTGCAGGCAAAGCCGTCCACCGTGGGGTTGGGGTCGAAGGTGATGCCCCAGTCGGTGCAGACAACGCCGTCATAGCCGTACTTGTCCCGGAGCAGGTCCTGGATGATGTACTTGCTGAAGGAGTTGCCCACGTTCTCCCCGTATTTTTCATCGACGCCCCAGGAGATGGTGTAATAGGGCATGACGGCGGCGGCCTTTTCTGTGCCGCCGGAGAGCTGGAAGGCCCCTTCCGTAAAGGGCTTCAGGTGATCGGCGAGGTTGTCGCCGGGATACACGGCGTATTTGCCGAAGGCGAAGTGGGCGTCCCGCCCGCCTTCCTCCGGCCCGCCGCTGGGCCAGTGCTTGACCATGGCCACAATGCTGTTGGTGCCCCAGCCGTTTTCCGTCTCCTCCCCCTCGCCGGGGCGGGTGGTCTGGAATCCATCGCAGATTGCCCGGGCCAAATCCGTGGACAGCTTGGGGCTCTCCCCGAAGGTATCCCCGGCCCGGCGCCAGCGGGGCTCCGTGGCCAAATCAATTTGGGGGGACAGGGCAGTGGCGATACCAAGGGCCCGGTACTCCGAGGAGACAATCTGGCCGTATTCCCGGACCAAATCCTCATCGAAGGTGGCGGCGATGCCCATGGTGTCCGGCCACTGGGAAATCATGCTGTTGCCGCCTCCGGCGTTGAAGACCTCCCCATTGTCGTTGGAGTGGCGGGGGTCAGTGCTGATATTGCAGGGGATGGCATAGGGCCGGCTCTCGCACAGGGACTGGACGGCGTTGACGAAATTGACGCCGTTTTCCACCGTGTCCACAGGCCCCAGGAGCATGTGGCAGAGGTTGTTGCGCTCAAACCACTCCAGTTCCTGGTCCGTCAGCTCCCAGGCCTGGGCCCCGCTCTCGGCGAAGGGGACGCCGTTGTGCGTGGCCACAGTGAAGGGGCCGTCGGCCCCCGGGACGGACTGCATCCCGGAGTGGAGCATCAAGCCCAGAAGCTGGTCGGTGTCCAGCCGGCCGGCCAAATCCTCGGCCCGCTCCCGGGCGCTCCGGCGCCAGTCCTCAAAGGGCTCCAGGGAGCCGCTGCGGCTGTGGTTTTTGAATTTCTTCCCATCCACTTCCAGAATGGGAATGCCGGACTCGGGGTTATAGCCCAGGGTGGGGCCGTCCGGGTTTTTTATCAGACGGATTTCAGGTGGCTTTCGCATAATAGGCCTCCTTTTGTAATGGAATTGTTAAGAAGATTATAAAAAAATGCGAAGGGAAAAACAATGAGAGGAAACGGTAAAAAGTTGGATTATTTAAAGATACATGGATTTCCTATTGTTTTTTTCTTGCCAATCTCGCTGGATTGCCGTAAAATAGTCCAGAAAGGAGGGCGGGAATGTGGATAATTTAACGCAATTCAGGACGGCGGCGATGCCGGTTCTGCCGCCGGCTGCCCGGAGGCTGCGGATGGAGCTGCTGCGGCTGCTACTCCTGACGGAGACCGCCCCGGAGGGGAATCTGGAGGCCATCAACCGCTATTACGGCTACCATCTGACAGAAGGCGCGTACAACATCCTCCTGGTGCGGGTTGTGGACCGGGAGCGCTTGGAGCGCGCGCCGGCGGACATCTGGATGCAGGTGGAGACGGCGGTGCGGGAGGCCCTGTCCCCCTGGTTCTGGGAGCTGGAGACCCTGGTGGCCCAGGGTCAGCTTGTCTGCTTTGTCAATATTACCAGCCCGCCGGAGGCGCCGGAGACAGACGCGTTTAAGGCCGCCATCAATGGCCTCTTCTCCGGGCTCCAGGCCCGGGAGGATTTGGCCGGGTATTTTATCTCCATGGGGGAGGGGACGCCGGTGCCGGCGATAGAGCAGCTGGGCCAGGCCATGTTCTCGGCCCGGAACGCCATTGAATACGGCGTTGTCTACGGCCTGGACAAAAAGTATGACAGCAATTTTCAGACAGATTCCCTCATCCAGGGTGCGGAACTCCTGAGCCGGAGCGACCTGCGCGCCATAAGCGACTGTATCCATGGCCTCTGCTATGATAGGTGCGCTGTGCTGGCAGAGGAGCTGTTTTCCCGGCGCTCGGAGGAAATCCGCCGGCAGCCGGTGCTGGCATATATGCTCTCGGTGCGGATTATCAAGGTGGCCAGCGCGGCCCTGGAGGAGTGGATGCCCCTGGAGCGGGGCGACTATGAGCACCTGCAGGTTATGGAAAAGCGGGTGTCGGAGGCCCGGACCCTGGCGCAGCTCCAGGAGCTGAGTGCGCAGGCGCTTGGCTTCCTGTGCCGCTGTTATGACGCCTATCTCAACCGGGGCGTCCCCCGCAGCGTCTGGCAGGCCCAGAGCTATATGCGGGAAAATTTTACCCGCGAGGATTTGACCCTGGGGGACATTGCGGCCCATGTGGGGCTGAGTCCCCAGTATTTCAGCGTGCTTTTTAAGCGGGAGCGGGGGCTGTCCGTTGTGGAGTACCTGACAGATTTGCGCCTGGAGCGGGCCAAAGAGCTGCTCTCAGAGAGCCGGGAGAGCGTGGCCGCCATTGCCGCCGCAGTGGGATATCGGGACAGCCGGTATTTCTCCCGGGTTTTTCAAAAGACGGTGGGGGTGTATCCCCGGGAGTACCGCAAGCACACGGCCCATGCGGCGCGTCCCCAGCCAGAGGGGTGAAAATTGCGGCCGCTGCCCCCAAAAAGCGAAAAATAACTTTTTGGCGGCATAGGGCTTGCATTGTGGGGCTGACAGGCGTATACTAATGAAGCATCAGGCAGAGTAGGAGCTTGCGTGTTTTCCCCCGGAAGGGGGGCAGTGCCGGCGGGACGGGGAGTTGTCCGCCGGACGAAAAGCGTTCTGGCGCTTGCAGTGCATGCTCCGCATCCCGCTGCCGCATAGCGGAGTGCGTTTTCCTCCTTTGTGCGGCACTTCCCCGATTCCGGGCTGCCGCAAAAACAAAGGAGGTCTTTTTATGTCCATTTACAAAACGCCCTTTTCTGCCGCCTACTGGAAGGAGGCCTGCGCCTCCCTCCACAATATCCGGAGCATGATTTTTGCTGCGCTGATGATTGCGCTGTGCATTGTGCTCTCCATCAGCCCGCTGAAGATTTCCGTGGGGGAAAATCTGTCTGTCAGCATCTCCTTTCTGGCCCGGGCGCTGTGCGCCCTGGTCTATGGCCCTGTGGGGGCGCTGGTGTTTGGCGCGGCGGAGGATACCCTCAGCTTTCTCTTCAGCCGCAGCGCCTACCCCTATTTCCCCGGCTATATGCTCACGACCATGCTGGGCTGTCTCTGGTACGCCCTGTTTTTCTACCGGTGCCGGATTACGGTGGCCCGTATCGCCATTGTAAAGCTCATCACCAACGTACAGAATGTGTTTTTGGGCTCTTTGTGGTCCTACATGCTGGGGGGACAGGCGTATCTCTACTACATGACCACCAGCGCGGTGAAGAATGCCCTGTATTATCCCATCCAGGTGCTGCTGCTGTTTGTCCTTTTCCAGGCGGTGTTGCCGATTCTCACCCAGATGAAGGTCATCCCCGACCAGCTGGGCGGGGAGAACCGGATACGGCTGATTTAACCTGCGAAAAACCGGGCGCCTGTCTGCCGGCGCCGCGAGAGGGGGGAGCGGTGTGTTTGAATCCCTGAAAAGGCTCACCTATGTGCTCGATGGCCTTTGTGTGCTTGGCCTGGTGGGCCTGGCGCGGCTTTGGCTGGAAGTGCGCTGGGTTTTGGATGCGGGATGTTGGGGGATTTGGATACTGGGTATCGCGGTTCTTGCGGCACTTTTCCTGGTCTCCCGCCTGATGAAATCTATCATCCGGGAACTGGGCAGCGAGAGCGTGCGCCTGACCTTAAAAATCAGAGAGCTGGAGAAGGAGCAAAAGGAATAATTCCTTATTATCCGCTGTCTTTTTGCCAGCGAAAAGAGCGGGGGCGTTCCTTTTCTTGTCCCTGTAAGAAAAGGATTCAAAAGAAATTCCGCCCACGGGCGGGACGAGGGGCGATACTTTTCTTTCACCAGCGAAAGAAACGAAAGCGTTCCTTTTCTTGCTCCTGCAAGAAAAGTGTCCAAAAGAATATTCCACCCATTTCTTTCACCAGCGAAAGAAACGGGTGGAGCCC
>CAZRNK010000104.1:0-6938 GCA_964601435.1 uncultured Oscillospiraceae bacterium
AAAAAGCCTTTGGCGCATATACTTTTTGACAGCCCTTCCTTTTGCAGCTGTGTTTCGCTTTGTGCCCGGCCCCGCAGCAGGCCCGCTGCGGGGCCGGAATCTTGACAATCGGCGCCGGGGGTATATACTGAGGAGGAGAGAAAAAGGAGGCGGCTGTATGAAAAAATACAGGGTACTGCTGTTCGATTTGGATGATACCTTGCTGGATTTCCAGCGCAATGAGTACGAGGCGCTGGGTACCCTTTTTGCAGCGCTGGGCTACCCGCTGACAGATGCAATCCGCCGGCGCTATCACGACATGAACCAGGCCATGTGGCGCGCCTATGAGCGGGGGGAGCTGTGCCGGGAGGAACTGCTCAACACCCGCTTCGCCCGCCTTTTCCGGGAGCTGGGGGAGGAGGTGGACGGCCCCGGTGCAGAGACTATTTACCGGAAGGCCCTGGGGGAAGGGGCCTTTCTGCTGGATGGGGCGCTGGAGGTCTGCACAGCGCTCCATGGGCGTTACCGCCTGTGCGTTGTGACCAACGGCGTCGGCCATACCCAGAGGAAGCGGCTGGCCGATTCCGGCCTGGCCCCCCTGTTTGAACAGGTTTTTATTTCGGAGGAGATTGGCTGCGCCAAACCCGGGGCAGATTTTTTTCGCTATGTGCTGGCGCACCTCCCCGGGGTGGAGGCCGGGGAAATGCTGCTCATTGGGGACTCCCTCACCTCGGACATCCAGGGCGGCTCAGACAGCGGGATTGACACCTGTTGGCTCAGCCGGGGCGGCGACGCAGGGGCGCTGCACCCGACGTATCAAATCGCCGATTTGCACGAGCTGCTGCCGCTGCTTTTGCCTGAGGGAGACGGCGAGCGGCCCTGATTGCGCGCAGGCGGGGATTTTTCCGGCAGGCGCCGGGCCGCCTTTCCCGCTGCGGCGCCTTATCCCGAGAATGATAGGTCTTGCGCCCAGAAAATGAGAACAAAGGCCGTTACAGGATACCATCCTGTAACGGCCTTTGCAATTTATGCGCTTTTTATGCAGGACAAAGTGTCCTTTGCGTGTCGGTCAGCGGACTGGGAAAGAGTCGCCCACTTCCTGCATGGTGCCGCTGGGGATTGCGCATTGATAGACTTCGGCGTTGCCGGAAGCGCATGAAAGGCTCCGGCAGTTGGGCATCAGCGTAAATACCGCCCGCATCTGGAAGGGAAATTTCCCGATGCCATGAAAATACACGTTTTTATCTGCGGGGAAATCCGGAATGGCCAGTGCATCCAAATCCACCTGGAGCGGACCGCCTACGAGGCCCTCCAGCTTATCGAAATCTGCCTTGACAAATACGTCATCCCCGCAAATCTCGGCAGTGATGATGCCTTCATATGGACACGGTCCGCGGTGCATGGGGGTCAATTTCGTATCCCCGGCCGGGACTCGAAAATAGACATCAGAGGCGGCCAGCCTGTGCAGCACCGCAGCGCTGATCCATGGATCCACATGGCCGGTCAGGATGTAAGTGTTTCCGTTGGTGTCCGGCTCAATCTGGGCCAGAAGGCGGAGCACATAGTCCTTGCTCCAGACTTGGCTGTAAATCGGGCCCTGGCCATTAGGGCCGTAGGAGGCGATTTCGGGGACGCCCAGCGCCTTGCCCATGGCGGCTAAATCCAATACTTTTTCCATGAAAACACTCCTTACAGGGTATTTGCCGCAGCGTAGGCCTCCCGGTTGCCACGCTGCAGATTTCCGCCCGGGGCGGTGCAGTCGCCGATATATTTAAATACCGGCGCACAGCCGTAGAAGGACAGCGCTTCCTCCCGCAGAGGCTCCATGCCGCCGCAGGCGACCACATCGTCACAGGCGGCGGTGTGGCTGACGCCGTCTTTATCCACATAGGTGACACCCTCCGGCCCAATGTTGGTCGTTGTGACCTCTGTGATGCCGTGAAAATGGGGATTTCTGCTCCACCGGTCCATAAAGCTGAAATAAAAGTGGATGAGGGTGGCATCAGAAGCCAGCCGTTCCCGCCGGCTGAGTACAGTGACTTCGTGCCCGCACTCGGCCAGATAGAGGGCCGTCTCCACTGCGCTCTCCGAGCCGCCAATAACGACAATGTTTTTGCCCAGGCTGGCCTCCGCTCCGTAGACGCTGATGTGGGTATGGACGTTGGGCGCGTCAACGCCGGGAATGTCCGGGAGCTTTGGCACAGCGCCAACGGCGGCAAAGACGGCATCATAGCCGACTCCGGCGATTTGCTCCGGTGCGGCGGCTGTGTTCAGCACGACCTGGATGCCGGACTTTTCTACCTGGCGAATCAAAAAGTCCTTATATTTCCGCAGCGGCCACTTGAATGCCGGGTAGTCCGCGTGGAAAAGCTGTCCGCCCAGATGGTCTGCTTTCTCATACAGGGTCACAGAGTGGCCCTTTTCTTGGGCGTATAAAGCTGCCCGCATACCAATTGGCCCGCCGCCAATTACGGCGATTTTACGCGGCGCCACGGATTCCACCAGCCGGTCAACCCGATGCTCAATTCCGTACAGAGGGTTTACCGAGCAGACGTTAATCCACGGCCCGTTCATGAAGGCGACATGGCACTTGTCGCAGAGCAGGCAGGGGACGACGTCTTCTCCCCGGCCCTCCAGGGCTTTGCGGTAGTAATCCGGGTCGGCGATGAAGCTGCGGGCCATGCCAACCATGTCGCACTTCCCCTCCGAGAGCCATTTTTCGTCCAAATCCAGGTCCTGATAGCCGCCGGCGGGGCATACGGCAACTTTTGCACCGCTGTTTTTTACCGCTTCCGCCACATGGAGGGTCAGGGGCTTTCCTTCGATGGAGTTGTACCCGGTGGGATGGGAGAGCTCGATATCCGCTGCACGAATCATCAGGATGTCCACATAGCCCTCGATAAGCTTTGCAAATTTTACCGTGTTTGCGACAGAAATGCCGCCCTCAGCGTCCTCGCCGCTGATGTGACACTCTACCAGGAAATCCTGCCCAAAGGTTTCCTTGACGGCCTTGAATTGCATCAGCGGGAAGCGGGCGCGGTTTTCGATGGGGCCGCCAAATTCGTCTGTGCGCTTGTTGAGAATGGGGGTGAGGAACTGCGCCCCGGTGCGCCCACGGTAGCTCATGTGGAAGGAGACACCGTCAAAACCGCACTCCTTATAATACCGGATTAAATCCAGCATCTCTGCAATAGCCTGCTCCATGTCGGCTACAGTTGCGGCCCGCTGGGGGATGGGTTTTCGGCCGGGCATAGGACGCGGGTTTGGGTTGTCACAGACGCCGACACCGTCCGGGAAATCGGCGCTGACGCTCAGAAGCACCTTGGAATTATAGAAATGAATGGATTCTGCCAGCATGGATGCCCCGTTTGTTACCCGGGGATTTCGGATGTCGTAATGGGGGTAGCGCTGGACATCCCGGGCCGGGGAGTTGATTTGGTCCTCGCTCCAGTCGTCTATGATAACGACAGCGGCACCGTTTTTGGCCAGGTTGGCATAGTGGGTCAGATACCCGTCGCCGGCGGAGCTCTCTGCACCGCAGATGAAGTGGGGTGAGGCTGCGCTGGAGAGGATGCGGTTTTTCAAAATTGTGCTGCCCACCTGAATCGGGGAGAGCAGATGCTGATACTTTGGATTCATAGTTTCCTCCCGTTTTCTATTTGAGGCTGAAAAGCTTAGCGCTGAATATAGCGGTCATAACAGGACTGATAGGCATCAATGACATCCTGAATGCCCATTTCCTCCAGGGTTTGGAGGTAAGAATCCCACTCATCCAAGCTCTTGTCTCCCATGATAAAGGCCACGATGGATTCACTCAGGAAGGTTTCAATATCCCCCCAGAGCTCGTTCATAACATCGGTTTCCTCCATGTTCATTGTGGCATAGAAAGGATAGTCCCAGGCCCCGTCTGTAGTGGAGTTCCAGACGTCATAGGCCTCCAGCATAGGCTCGGTATAAGAGGGGTCCATCCGGGTGTGGTCGACAATGGTGCAGGCCAGAGTGGACTGGGCATAATAGCTGATGGCAAAGGCGCTGGGAATCCCGTCGGGGTTATTGAACACGGCGTCGGTCAGCTGGGGTTTGCCGTCCACATATTCAAAGCTGACGCCTTCAATGCCGTAATTGTTCAGCAGCATACCTTCCTCTGTGAAGCCATAGTTGAGCCACTTGCAGGCCAGTTCCACGTTTTCGCAGTTCGTGGATACGCCAATGGCGGTGCCGGCAGAGGACAGGGCCGGGCAGTAGGAGAAGTGGTTCATATCGCCTTCATTCTGTACAGCGTCTGCCAGAGCGGAGAGCCGGGCGCCCTCGCCGCAGGTCTCCTCCCAGCGGCTCCAGAGGGTGGTCATCGTCGCGAAAATCCCCACGCTGTTGTTGGCCAGGTCCGTCTCGTCGGGGTAGGTGTACTGGGCCGTATAGGAGATGAGATCCTGTTTTAGGTACCCCTTCTCATACCACTCGTTCATCAGCGTCAGGTAGTCCAGAAAGCCCTCTTCAATGGGGCCGAATTTCACCTCTCCGTCTATCTGATAGACAGGCACGTTGGCGGAGGTCTTTACAAATCCTTTTACACCAAAGCCGGCGGCCAGATAGTCACCATGAAGCACACCGGTGTAGGGGACAAAGCAGCCGTATTCTGCGCCCTTCTCAACCATGAAGGCCTCCATCACATTCTCCCAATCGTCATAGGTCACAGGGGCTTCCAGATTCAGGTCGTCCAGCCAGTCCTGGCGAATGCACAGGCCGTAGCTGGTGTAGAAGATGCAGTCATAAAAGCCCTTAGCGCAGGCATAGTGGCCGGAGTCGGTGAGGGCCGCGCTGGACATAGTCTCGTCCTGGGAAATGGCGGCCAGGTAATCGGGCATGCAGGTTTCCACATAGTCATCCAGGTAAACCAAGATGCCATTTTCCACTGCATTATCCAGGCTGCCGGTGTTGTAGACGTCGATAGAATAAATCATATCGGTGATATCGCCGCTGGCCACCATGATATTATAATTGGTCAACTGATTTTCATTGTTGGTGAGCTGGAATTCGATATGGACGCCGGTGCGGGCCTCCAGCTCCGGCCAGAATACGGAGTTTTCCGGTCCATCGTAATATTGGGAGAGACTTTCCGCAAAGAGCATAAACAGAGAGAGCTCGTTGTTCTCACCCTCCAGGGGATACTGCACCTCGCCCGCTTCGGGCGCCTGAGTAGATTCTGCTTCAGGGCTGGTTTCCACAGCTTCTGTGGCATCGGCGGCCTCTGTGGGTTCTGCCCCTGAAGTGCTCTCCTGCGTGGTGCCGCCGCTGCATCCGGCGAACAGAGAGAGGCTTAGCAGGAGAGTCAGCAAAAGAGCTGCAAAACGAACGCGCTTTTTCATGATTTTTCCTCCTTATTTCTTTTTGTCGCGTAGGTTTATAATTCATACTGTAACCGTCAGGGCGGAAAAAACAAGGACAGAAACATCCAGAGGGTGCCAAATGTAAAGTTGCTTCCTCTGTTTTTCCATAAAGAGAAAGAAGAAAAAGCCTTGAGATACTTTGGTTTTTGATATAAAGTGTATGTATTTGATGAATGGATAAAAAGTCTCTTTGGGTACAAATAACGCTTGATGAGGTGGGGAAGGGATTGACAGACAGAGAAAGAATTCGAGAGCTGGAAGCACGTCTGACCAGAGCGGAAGCGGCGCTTACGCAGACGCGGGAGGAGAATCAGGTTTATAAGCGGTTTTTGCGGGAAAATGCCCTGGCGTCAATTTTGCAGGGGAAGCTCCCGGAGCCGGGGAGGGTGAGCGCCTTTTTAAAGCAATATGAAATCCGGTTTGATTCGGATTGTTTTGTAGTTGCGCTGCTGTCGCCGGATGAAAAGTATTACTATGAGAAAAATCATATTCCGGCCACATTTCAGTCCTCGCAGGAATTGGGGGAGCGGGTGCGTACAATGTGCCAAAAGTATTTGCAACCTTTCCAGCGGTTCCATGTGACGGTGGTGCAGTCTGCTTTTGTTCTGATTATTCCGGTGGAAGATATGGCCCCTGAGCGGGATGGGGAGCGGGTATACAAAGTGATTACCCGGTGCAATACATGTATTACCAATGTTGTGCGGGAACTGAGCGACGCCTATTCGCTCCCCTGCAAGGCGGCCATCAGTTTTCCAGTCACGGGTATCGGCAAGCTGTGCTTTGCCTATGAGCACGCCAAGGCTATGTTGGAAAAAATCTCAGACAGACAGCGTATTGTGGACAATTATACGATGGAGGGTGTGCATACGGATGCAGATGCGCCAAATGGAAGGTTTTTCTTAGAGCAGCGGTATTATACGTTCTGCATCAGCCATAACAGCGCGCAGGCCTGTCAAGTGCTGCGCCGGATTTTTCAGGATTCCCGGGATAGAGAGACCATTTCTTTTTCCCAGCTCCTCTGGGATATACGGCGTTATCTGGCCTTTTTGATGAACACGCTGGGGATTACACTCTACTCCGTACACGATGCGTCCAGCGCGGACTTGATGCGTTGTTATATCGACATGAGTGAATGCCGGGACTATGGGGCGCTCTGGGAGGGGCTGTGCCGGTTTTCATCGCTGGTAGCGCGCTATACAGAGCGCTTCCGGCTGGAGGAGCGGGATAAATCTGATGCTGCGCAGAATTATATCCGGGCACACTGTACGGAGCCGGATCTGACGGTGGAGAAAATTTGTGACACGCTTCAAATCAGCCGGGCCTGGCTCTCAAAAACCTTTAAGGAAAAGACGGGCATGACCTTGCTGGAGTATATCCACCGCCAGCGGCTGGAGCGGGCCAAAAAAAGATGCTGGAGGACGGCGCCGTATTGGAGGAGGTTGCCAAACAGTGTGGGTACTACGCCCGCCGGAGTATGACAGAGGCGTTTAAAAATTATGAGGGCATCACGCCCAGCAGATACCGGGAACTTTTTCAGTCAGGAAAGTAGAAAGCCTGGTGTGGAGCAGTTTT
>CAZRNK010000105.1:0-6891 GCA_964601435.1 uncultured Oscillospiraceae bacterium
GGCGCATATGTTTCGGCTTGCGCCAAAAAAGAAAACAGGCCTGGTTATATGGTCCGTCCGTTGTCCACCACCAGTACCTGGCCATTGCAGCCCTTGGCGTTGTCGCTGGCGAAGAACAAAATTGCCCGGGCCTGGTCCTCCGTAGTGACTTCCGGCACCGTGTCGTCAAAATGGCGGGCGCACTGGCTGGCGAACTCCTGGTCAAAGGTGGCCAACTGCTCCGGGGTGTTCAGGGCCGTGGGCGTGGGGCCGGGGGCCACTACGTTCACCCGGATGCCCGTCCCGGCAAACTGAATCGCCACATTTTTGCTCATGCCGATTACAGCGGTCTTGGCCGCGGTGTAGGCGATGCCGGAATTGTAGGCCGTCCCGCCGATGGAGGAGATGTTGACGATGCTGCCTGCGCCGGCGGCCTCCATATAGGGCAGGGCGGCGCGCATCATATAGAAAACGCTGAACTGGTCCACCCGGATGATGTGCTCCCACCAGTCCGCATCACAGCGGGTGATGGGCCGGTGCTTGTCCGCCACCCCGGCGTTATTGACCAGAATGTCTATGCGCCCAAAGGCCCGGACGGCCTCCTCGCAAACCCGCTGGCAGTCCGCCTCCAGGCTTACATCCGCTGATACGGACACCGCCCGGCGGCCCAGGGACGTACAGTAGGCCTCCACCTCCCGGAGTTTGTCCAGCCGGCGGGCTACCAGCACCACATCCGCCCCCTCTTCGGCAAAGAGCTCCGCCGTCCGCTTTCCAATGCCGGAGTTGGCCCCGGTGACAACGGCGACTTTTCCCTGTAAACGCTCCATCTTCAAAAGCCTCCTTCACTTGCACTTTTTATAAATAGTATAGCGCACAAAGGAGCCGGCGCAAAATCAGTTTTGGGCCGGCCAAATATAATTCTCTGTTTATAATGTCCCCGCCAGCAATTGTTCGATATAGGCCTCTGCGGGGAAGGGCTCCAGCGGGCTATCCTTTCGCAGATACAGGGGGTGGTGGGGGTGGCCCTTCTTGGAGCGCTTGCCCGCACAGTACCAGCGCGCCCCCGCCGCGGCGGCAATGTCCGCCATGTCCGCCAGGCAGCCGGCCAGGTAGCCGCGCTTTTCAATAATCGCCCCCCAGGCCGCCCATACCGCCGGCGCGCCGGCGCACAGGGAGAGGGCATAGCGGAAGGCGGCCATATTCTCCCGGTGGAGGGCCTCGTTGCGGTCGGCCTCCATGTCATCAGGCCGGGTGGCCCGCTGGGCATAGACATTGAACATGAGAAAGCTGTCATAGCCGTTAAAATGGGCGATGCGCTCTACCGACTTGAGGGTGTTGTCCAAATCATCCGGCGCGGCAGTGGAGGGGTTGATGCCCACGCAGACAAGGGGATTTGCCCCCCGGGTGCCCAGCAGGTAGCGGTATTCCCCATAGGTGTTGGGTACATACAGCCACTTGTCCACGTCATAGTCCGCGCTGGGCTGGAGCGCCGCCGCCAGGGCCGCGTCAAAGGAGAGAATTTCCAGACTTTGTGTCTCACAGGTGGGAATGTGCATGGACTTCAACCTCCGGGAATTTTGTGGTTTTTTGTTGCTTTTTGTTCCTTTCTGTATCTTATCACATTTGATTTCCGGAAACAAGCCGGACAGTTTTTCTCCTTTTTTCCTTGCATTTCCCTGTGAAATGGGCTATGATAAGGAATGTGTATGAGAAAAAGCACACGTACCCGTCCTGCCATACACGCCCATCCGGTCGGGTACAGCGGAAAGAGGATGGATTCTCTTGCGAATTTTTTCCGGCTGGCACAGGCCCAGCTTTCATGTAGGCATGCGCCTGGTGAAGACAGCTCTGTCGGTATTCATCTGCGCGCTGATTGGCTATTTTCGCGGACAGCCCACCTTTTACTCCATGATTGCGGCCATTATCTGCCTGCAAAACTCCCGGGAAAAGACGATTACCAGCTCCATCAACCGCGTCATTGCCACCCTGATTGGGGGCATCTTCGGCGTGGCAGTGCTCTATGGCACTGCTGCGGTGGGGATTCGAAGCATACAACCCCTCTACTATCTGGTGGTTTCGGTGATGATTATCCCCATCATCTGGACAACCCTGGCCATGGACAACCCCGGCATTGCCGGCCTGAGCTGCATTGTTTTTATCTGCGTCACCGTCTCCCATGGGGACGACGCCTCTCCGGCGCTCTTCGCCCTCCAGCGCGTGCTGGATACGGTCATTGGCATCGCAGTGACCCTGGTGGTGGATTTAACGCTGCCCCACCGGCAGAAACAGGAGGCTTTGCCCCATGAGCCAGAGGCCGCCCCTCCTGCGTCGCCCGAAGAGGAAAAGGAGGATTGAATGGACTTTACCACTCTGGAGGCCTTTCTTACCCTGGCTGAGACCCTCAACTATACCCGGGCCTCGGAGCAGCTGTATATCTCCCAGTCCGCCCTGAGCCGGCAAATCAGCCGCCTGGAGGCGGCGGTGGGCTACCCCCTCTTCGCCCGGAACCGGCGGGAGGTGGAGCTGACGGCGGAGGGACATGTATTCCTGGACGATTGCCGGGATTTGGTGCGCCGCTGGCGGGAGAGTCTGGAGCATGTGGCCGAGGCGGCCCAGGGCGTCCGGGGCCGGGTGGTGCTGGGGATTCTCCAGGATGCCCCCAGCCAGCGTCTGGCCTGTATTTTGAAAGACTTCCGCACTGCCTTCCCGGATATCCGCATGGAGTTCCGGGAGTATGGCCAGAGCGGTGTGATTCAGGCCCTCCTGACGCGGGAAATCGACGTGGCTTTTACCCTCCAGGAGCCGGAGGAGGAATTCCCCGGCGTCACCTTTCTCCAGGTGGAGGCCCACCCTCTGTGCGCCGTCGTCCGCCGGGACGACCCGCTGGCCGCCCAGGCGCGGGTCTCGCTCCGGGAAATGGCCGGGCGGGATTTGGTTCTCATTTCCCCCTCCTGCTCGGAAATCGGCGTCCAGTCTGTTATCCGCCAGTTCCGGGAGAAGGGCCTTGCGCCCCGGGTGGCGGCCTATGCGGAGATTGTCCCCAGCCTGATTATGCTGGTGGAGAGCGGCGTGGGCGTGGGCACACTGCCCAAGTCCGCCCAGCGTATGGTGCCGGACACCATCGCCTTTGTCCCTATGGAGTATGACCGTGGCGCTATGTACACAGTCCTGGCCAAACGAAACGACAACCCCAACCCCGCCGCCGGCAGTTTCCTCACCTTTGCAGGGAAGTGTCTGGCGGACATGGCACAATAGATACATTTGCCATCGCGTCGCCCGGGAATACCGGGCGGGAAAGGATTACATCATGAAAAAACGACTGCTCACCTTTTTGCTTTCCGCCGCTGTGGCCCTGAGCTCCGTTGGGGGCGCCCTGGCTGTCACCCAGTCGGACATCGACAGCCTCCAGGCCCAGAAAGATGCCCTCTCCGAGAGCATGGAATCCGCCCAGGCGGAGATTGAGCGCCTTCAGGCAGAGGAGGCCTCGGTCTTGGAGCAGAAGGCCGCCCTGGACCAGCAGAACGAACTGCTGCGCCAGGACATTGAGCTGGTAAACGAGCAGATTTCCATCTATGACAGCCTGGTGGAGGCCAAGGCGGAGGAGCTGGCGGAGGCAGAGGCCGAGGCGACGCTCCAGGCAGAGCGCTTCCGCACCCGGATGCGGGCCATGGAGGAGAGCGGCAGCATCTTAAGCTACCTCTCCATCCTGTTCCAGGCGGAGAACCTGTCGGACTTCCTGGCCCGGCTGGAGACCGTATCGGATGTACTTACCTATGATAAAGAGACAGAAGAGGCTTACATAGCCGCCCAGACCGCCGTGGAGACGGTAAAGGCGGAGTATGAGGACCTCCTGGCCCAGCAGGAGGCCGCCAAGGCAGAGCTGCTGGCCAAGCAGGAGCAGCTGGAGGCGGATTTGGAGGCGGCCTACACCCTGATTGCCTCCCTGGAGTCGGACATCGACGCCTACACCGCCGCCTATGAGGAGAACGAGGCCGCAGAGGCCGCGCTCCAGGAGGAGATTGATACTCTGGTGGCCCAGCTCTGGCAGCAGCAGCTGGAAGAGCAGCAGCAACAGCAGCAGGACGATGCGGCCAACGGCGGCGACAGCAGTAACGGCAGCACTGGAAATTCCGGGAATTCCGGCAATTCCGGCGGCGGCAGCGTTTCTGCCGGCACCTTCATCTGGCCCCTGCCCTCCAGTTCCACGGTCACCTCCGCTTTTGGTTACCGGATTCACCCCATCTTTGGCACCGAAAAATACCACAGCGGCATTGACATCAGCGCTTACACCGGCGCCAGCGTCCTGGCTGCCGCCAGCGGTACGGTTATCACTGCCACCTACAGCGATTCCTACGGCTACTATGTCCTCATCAGCCACGGCTCCACCTCCACGCTCTACGCCCACATGAGCTCCCTGAACGTCTCTGCGGGGCAGACAGTGAGCCAGGGGGACACCATCGGCTATGCGGGCTCCACCGGCTGGTCCACCGGCCCCCACCTCCACTTCGAGGTGTATGTGGGCGGCGGCCGGGTTGACCCCCTCCAGTACTTCTCCGGCTACGTAGCGGCCTATTAAACAGCCGTCCAACGCGAAAACGCCATACATGTGCGGCGTGTTTCATCCCATCCGGCAAAACCGGGCGGGGCGGGATGAAACACGCCGCCTTTTGGCCTCATTCGGATACAGGGAAAGGAGCGCCCCCATGGAAAAGCCGACCTGGCAGGGCAAACAGTATTCTTTTTTCACCCACCGCGCCTGTGAATATTTCCCCTGCCACCCGGGGGCGGACCCCGGCAATTTTAACTGTCTGTTCTGCTATTGCCCGCTGTATGCCCTGGGGGCGGACTGCGGCGGGCGCTTTTCCTACACGGCCTCCGGGTATAAGGACTGCAGCACCTGCCTGTTTCCCCATCTCCGGGAAAACTATGGGCGCGTCCTCAGCCGCTATGCCGACATTCTTGCCCTGATGCCTGCGCCGGAGCAGGACTGAAAATCCTGTCGCATTTTTCTTTCACAGAGGTGATTGCCATGGAAAAACCATACGTCGCTGTGGTGGGCGCCGTCAATATGGACATCTGCGGCCAGCCCTTTGCCCCCTTAATTGCCCGGGACTCCAATCCAGGCACTGTGCGGCTGTCCCATGGGGGCGTGGGCCGGAACATTGCCCACAACCTGGCCCTGCTGGGGACGGAGGTGGAGTTTATTACTGCCTTAGGGGAGGATTTGTACGGAGCGGACATCCGCGCTGCCTGCACCCGGGCAGGTATCCGCCTGAGCGGCGCCGTCACAGTGACAGGGGGGAAGACCTCCACCTACCTCTATATCACCGACGAGACCGGGGAGATGGAGCTGGCCGTGGCGGACATGGACATCAGCCGCCATTTGACGCCGGAATTTCTCGCCTCCCGGTCGGCGCTGCTCCAGGGCGCGGCGGCGCTGGTGCTGGACGGAAACCCGGAGGCCGAGAGCCTGCGTTATCTGGTGGGGTCCGTTTCCGCGCCCATTTTTGCCGACCCGGTGTCGGTGACAAAATCGGAGAAGCTCATCCCCATCCTCCCCTATCTCCACGCCATCAAGCCCAATCTCCTGGAGGCGCAGCACATGACCGGCTGCGCTGCCCCGGAGGACGCCGCCCGGGCCTTTCTTCGCGCCGGGGTGGAGCGGGTATATATCAGCCTGGGGGGCGACGGGCTCCTGGCGGCAGACAGCGCGGGCATGTCCCATCTGCCCTGCTGCCGGGCGAATCTGGTGAGCGCCAATGGGGGCGGGGACGCCATGATGGCCGCCCTCATCACCGCCGACCTCCAGGGCTATGACACCGCCGCCTGCGCCCGCTTCGGCCTGGCCGCAGGGGCGATTGCCGTGGAGACCCGGGAAACCATCAATCCCGCCCTGAGCTGGAACGCAATCCGGCTGCGGCTGAATGATTAAAAGAAAACCCTGTCAAAATTATATGCGCAAAGACGCAATAGGAGGAAGTACGATGAATCTGAACAAATACCTGGACGTAGCCCCCGAGGTGGCAGAAGCCCTCTCCGCCGGCAAGCCTGTTGTGGCCCTGGAGAGCACCATCATCTCTCACGGCATGCCCTATCCCAAGAACGTAGAAACCGCTCTCCTGGTGGAGAAGACCATCCGGGAAAATGGCGCTGTCCCCGCCACCATCGCCATTATTGGCGGCCGGCTGAAGGCGGGCCTGACCCCCGAGGAGATTGAGCACCTGGGCAAGGCCGGCCAGGCGGTTGCAAAGGCCAGCCGCCGGGATTTGGCCGTCCTGGTCTCCCGGGGGGCAGACGGGGCCACCACCGTTACCACCACCATGATGATTGCCCACATGGCCGGCATCTCTGTCTTTGCCACCGGCGGCATCGGCGGCGTCCACCGGGGCGCGGAGACCACCATGGACATCTCCGCCGACCTGGAGGAGCTGGCGCAGACGCCGGTGATGGTGGTCTGCGCCGGGGCCAAGTCCATTTTGGACCTGGGCCTGACCCTGGAATACCTGGAGACCAAGGGCGTCCCCGTCCTGGGCTACGGCACGGATGAGCTCCCCGCTTTCTATACCCCCCACAGCGGCTTTGGCGTGGACTACCGGGTTGATACGCCCCAGGAGCTGGCCGCCGCCTTCCAGGTGCAGCGGGATTTGGGCCTCCGGGGGGGCATGCTGGTGACCAACCCCATCCCCGACGAATACGCCATGGACAAGGCGGTCATCGATGCCGCCATTGACAAGGCCGTGGCCGAGTGCGCGGCCCAGGGCGTCAAGGGCAAGGCCACCACCCCCTTCCTCCTAGCCCGGGTTGTGGAGCTCACCGGCGGGGACAGCCTGGAGAGCAATATCCAGCTGGTGCTGAACAACGCCCGGCTGGCCGCCCGCACTGCCGCCTGCCTGTGCGGAGAAAAAGGCTGAT
>CAZRNK010000106.1:0-6850 GCA_964601435.1 uncultured Oscillospiraceae bacterium
CCGCCCACGGTGACGCGGCAGCCGCCGCACATGCCGGTGCCGTCAATCATAATGGGGTTGAGGGAGACAACCGTCTTCAGGCCATAGGGCTTGGTGGCCAGACAGGCAAACTTCATCATGACCGTGGGACCGATGGCCACAACCTCATCATATTCCCGGCCGGACTCGATGAGCTCCTTGAGCTTGTCGGTGGTGAAACCGTGGTAGCCATAGCTGCCGTCATCGGTGCAGATATACAGGTTGGTGCAGCCGGCGCGCATCTCGTCTTCCAGAATAATAATATCCTCGCTGCGGAAGCCGGCAATCATGTCCACCTCAATCCCCGCCTCGTACATCCCCTTGGCAACGGGATAGGCAATGGCGCAACCCACGCCGCCGCCCACAACGGCGACGCGCTTGAGCCCCTCCATCGAGGTGGGCTTGCCCAGGGGGCCGACGAAGTCCGCCAGATAGTCCCCCGGCTCCATCAGGTTGAGCATCTGGGTGCTCTGGCCCGCCGGCTGGAACATAATTGTGACAGTCCCCTTCTCCCGGTCATAGTCCGCGATGGTCAGGGGCACACGCTCCCCATACTCATCCAGACGGAAGATGATGAACTGTCCGGCTTTACATTTCCTGGCCACCAGCGGCGCTTCAATCACCATCTCGGTGGTCGTCCCCGCTTTGTTGAGGACCCGCTTACTTACAATCTTGTACATAATCATCCCTCTGTCATCAAATTGCGCCCATTGCGCTTTACCCCTATTATAGCAGGATTTTTCCCAGGAGGAAATAGTATTTCACATACTTTTTCAAGAAAATTTTTAAAAAACTACACGTTTTACTACCCAAGGCGGGAAAAGCATGTTATAATATCTACAAAGTACCGTATTGGTACTGAAAATCCAATTTTACCTGCAAGGGGGTAAAAACATGGCACATCGTATCATTGCAATCAGCCGTGAATTTGGCAGCGGCGGCCGCATCATCGGGGAAAAGCTGGCCAAGGAGCTGGGCTATGACTTCTATGACAAGGAGCTCATTGAACTGGCGGCGAAAAAGAGCGGGCTCTCTCCGGAATTTATCGAAAACAGCGAGGAGCAGGGCGCCTCTGGTTTCTTGTTCAACCTAGCCACCGGGGCCCACACCAACGGGGCGTTTCTCCTGCAGTATGAGACGCCGGTCAGCGATAAGGCCTTTTTTGCCCAGTCCGCCGTCATCCGGGAAGTGGCGGAGAAGTCCGACTGTGTCATCGTCGGCCGCTGCGCCAGCTACATTCTCCGGGAACACCCGAACTGCGTCAAGATTTTCCTCTATGCGCCGCTGGATTCCCGGCTGAACCGGGCCAAGAATGAGTACGGCATGGAGGAAAAGGGCCTGGGCGACAAGCTGGTAAAGATTGATAAGGCCCGCTCCCGCTATGTCCGCTACTACACCGGTGAGCGCTGGGATGACATCCGCAACTATGATTTGGCCGTCAACACCGGAGAGGTGGATGAGGACGGCGCCGTCAAGGTCATCCGCACCTTCCTGGACAACCTTGCATAGCTATCGTATTTTCCTGGTGGAGGACGACCCCGTCATTGCCTCCACTGTGGCCGCGCACATCCGCACCTGGGGCTTCCAGGTGCGGTGTGCGGAAAATTTTCAAAATGTGCTGGAGGAATTTGCAGCCTTCTCCCCCCATCTGGTGCTGCTGGACATTTCCCTGCCCTATTTCAACGGCTACCACTGGTGTCAGGAAATCCGCAAAATCTCCCCCGTCCCCATCATCTTCCTCTCCTCTGCCGGGGACAAGATGAACATTCTGATGGCGGTCAATTTAGGGGGCGATGATTTCCTGGCTAAGCCCTTTGATTTGGACGTGCTCACAGCGAAAATCCAGGCTGTGCTCCGCCGGACCTATGACTTTGCCGGCAGCACGCCGCTGCTGGAACACCGGGGCGCCATTTTGAATACAGGCGACGCCACCCTCACCTATCATGACCAGCGGGTCGACCTGACGAAAAACGAGTTTCGCATCCTCCAGACCCTGTTGGAGCACAAGGGGCAGGTGGTCTCCCGGGAAACGCTCATGGAAAAGCTCTGGGAGAGCGACAGCTTTGTGGACGAGAACACCCTGACGGTCAACGTCGCCCGCCTCCGGCAGAAGCTCTCCGGCGCGGGGCTGGACGGCTTTATCACCACCCGAAAAGGAGTGGGCTATCTCATTGAATAGCACAAGGAAGAAAACCGAATTTTTCCGTGCCCTTGGGCACTATCTCAGGGAGCGCTGGCGTCTGGCCGTGCTCCTTTTGCTTTTTGCCGGCATTTTTGCCCTGGTATTCACCCTCTACGATTTGGAGGCGGAGGCAGTGGTCTATGCCAGCGCGCTGTGCCTGTTTTTTCTGCTGGTCGCCGCCGCAGCGGACTTTATTTCCTACTTTCGCCGCCATCAGGCCCTCCTGGGTGCAAAGCAGACGGTCCTCCTCCATCTGGGGGATTTGCCGGAGGTCCGCAGCCTGCTGGAGGAGGACTACCAGGTCCTTCTGGCAGAGCTGCTGCGGGAAAAGGCCCGGCTGGTTTCCCTGGGCGACAGCACCCGGGCGGACATGCTGGAATATTACACCCTCTGGGCCCACCAGATTAAGACCCCCATCGCGGCCATGCGCCTTTTGCTGGAGTCAGAGGCGCCCAACCGCCAGCTTCTCTCTGCAAAGCTCTTTGAAATCGAGCAGTATGTAGAGATGGTCCTCTCCTACCTCCGCCTGGAGGGGGAGGGCTCGGATTTTGTGCTCCGGCGGTATAATCTGGACGACATCATCCGGGGTGCAGTGCGGAAATTTGCCCCGCTCTTTATTCAGAAAAAAATTTCCCTAGACTTTCGGGAGACCCATTTCCAGGTGCTCACCGACGAAAAGTGGCTCTCCTTTGTCCTGGAACAGCTCCTCTCCAACGCCCTGAAATACACCCAGCAGGGCGCTATCTCCCTCTATGGGGAGGGGACAGCCACGTTGGTCATCGCCGATACGGGCATCGGCATTGCGCCGGAGGATTTGCCCCGAATTTTCGAGCGGGGCTACACCGGCTACAACGGCCGTATCGACCGGCAGGCCACCGGCCTGGGGCTGTACCTGTGCCGGCGCATCCTCCATCAGCTGGGCCATGGCATCTCCATTGATTCCGCTGTGGGACGCGGTACCACAGTCCGGCTGGACCTCTCTGTCCACCACCTGGAAATGAATGATTAGACGCCAAACTTACAAAACTGTAAGGTTTCCCGGGGAAATGTAAGCCAAATCGATGGCAGAAGCATTTCCCTTTTTGCTATACTCACGTCAGAAACCATCAAAGGAGGCATTTTCATGGCCATCTTAGAGGTCAATAACCTGAAAAAAATTTACACCACCCGCTTCGGCGGCAACCAAGTCCAGGCCCTGACTGACGTGAGCTTTTCCGTGGAGGAAGGGGAATATGTGGCCATTATGGGTGAGTCCGGCTCCGGCAAGACCACCCTCCTGAACATTCTGGCCGCCCTGGATAAGCCCACCAGCGGCGAGGTGCTCTTAAACGGGCGAAACATCGTCTCCATCAGCGACCGGGAAATCTCCGCCTTCCGCCGGGAGAATCTGGGCTTCGTCTTTCAGGACTTCAACCTGCTGGACACCTTCTCTGTCCGGGATAACATTTTCCTGCCCCTGGTGCTGGCCGGGAAGCCCTATGCCGTCATGAACAGCCTGCTGGGCCCCCTGGCGGAGAAGCTGGGGATTGGGGACATCCTGGACAAATTCCCCTATGAAATTTCCGGCGGCCAGAAGCAGCGCACCGCCGTGGCCCGGGCCCTGATTACCAATCCCCAAATTCTCCTGGCCGACGAGCCCACCGGCGCCCTGGATTCCAAGGCCACCGACTCCCTCCTGGATTTGTTCAGCCAAATCAACGCCGGAGGCCAGACCATCCTCATGGTCACCCACTCGGTCAAGGCCGCCAGCCACGCCGGACGGGTCCTCTTCATCCGGGACGGGGAGGTCTTCCACCAGCTCTATCGGGGCGAGAGCTCCAACGAGGCCATGTATCAGAAGATTTCCGATACCCTGACCCTGCTGGCTTCCGGGGGTGAGGGCTGTGCGTAAATTCCTCTACCCCAGGCTGGCCGCCCAGAACATCCGGAAAAACAGGCAGTTCTACCTGCCCTATCTGCTCACCATTCTGGGGGCTGTGGCCGCCTTTTATATCATGTCCGCCCTGGTATTTGACCCCGGCGCAGAGAACCTGCCTGGCTATGTTTATGTGCGGGTTATGATGACGGTAGGCATGGTGATTGCCGGAGCCTTTTGCACCATCTTCCTTTTCTATACCAACAGCTTTCTCATGAAGCGGCGGCAGAAGGAGCTGGGATTGTACAACATCCTGGGCATGGGCAAACGGCACATTGGCATCATCCTCTGCTTTGAGAGCCTGTATATCGGCATTCTGGGCATCGGCGGCGGCTTAATCCTGGGCATCCTCTTCCACAAGCTGGTGAGCCTGCTCCTCTTCAATATGTTAAACCTCCCCATTCCCTTTGGCTTCTCCCTCTCTGTCCAGGGCCTCACACTCACCGCCTGCCTTTTCGCAGTTCTCATCTTCCTGACCTTGCTCAGCAACCTCTTTCGCATCCGCCTGAGCAACCCCATTGAGCTCCTCCGGGGCAGCAACGTAGGCGAGCGGGGACCCAAGACCCGCTGGCTGCTGACGCTGATTGGCATCCTCGCCCTGGGGGCCGGGTATTACATCGCCACGGTTACAGACAACGGCGTGGACGCCATTGCCATGTACTTTGTGGCCGTGGGCCTTGTTATTATCGGCACCTACTGCCTGTTCACCGCCGTGAGCATTTTTGTACTGAAGCTCCTGCGGCGCAACAAGAAATTTTATTACAAGACCAGCCACTTTATCGGCATCTCCGGCATGCTCTACCGTATGAAGCAAAACGCCGTGGGCCTTGCCAACATCTGCATCCTCTCCACCATGGTGGTGGTTATGGTCTCGGGCACCCTCTCCCTGAGCCTGGGTACCGAGGATTTAATCCACCAGCAGTGCCCCGCCGACCTAGTATTTGATGTAAACCTGGGTGCGGAGGAGGACCGGGAGGCCGAGGGTGCGTCCCCCTTCAATACCGACGCCCTGGCGGGCAACATCGCCGATTTTCTGGACCGGGAGGGGGCACAGGTGACTGCCATGCGCTGCGGCACCCACCTCACCTTCACCGTGGGCCTCACCGACGGCGGCAGCTTTACCACCAACCCCGCCAGCGAAGCGGAGCCCTATACCCTCACCATCCTCACCGCGGCGGATTATGCCGCCTTTACCGGGGAAACGGTAACCCTGGGCGACGGGGAAGCCATTTTGTACACCTCTGATAAGGCGCTCTCCAGCCTTGCCACCTTCCGCCTGACGCCGGAGCTGAGCGTCTATGTGGACGCGGAGACGGTGACGGCGCCCCAGCCGGCGGATTTGATTTACGCCATCGCCGGCCACCGGGAGGACGTTCCCGCTCTGAGCTCCAACGCTATGCTCACCGGGGACAACAACCTCTGCCTGGTGGTGCCGGGGCAATCCGATTTCGATGCGTTCAACAGTGCTCAGACCTATGCCTACGGGGACTTTTACAGCGTAGCGCGCTGGAGCGTCCTGGTGGATTTGGACGCCACAAACGATGAGATTGCCCGGATTTCCGAGGACTTCTGGTCCGAGGACCCGGATGTGATTTATGCAAACACCGGCTATTGGTACAGCCTGGGGCTCACAGACATTTCCACTGTCAGCCAGGAGGCCTATGGCCTGGCCGGCGGCTTCCTCTTCCTGGGCATTTTCCTGGGGCTGCTGTTCCTGATGGCCACGGTGCTGATTATCTACTACAAGCAGATTACAGAGGGCTACGAGGACGCCCAGCGCTTCGCTATCATGCAGCAGGTGGGCCTGAGCCAGCGGGAAGTCAAAAAATCCATCCGGAGCCAGATTCTCATGGTATTCTTCCTCCCCATCGCTGTGGCCGCCGTCCATATTATCTTTGACTTCAATATGGTCATTCAGCTCCTGTCGCTGTTCAGCCTGTACAATGTGGGCCTGACGGCCCTGTGCACCCTGGGTACGGTGCTGGTGTTCTTCCTGGTGTATGGCGCCGTCTACTCCCTCACCGCCCGCACCTACTACAAAATTGTCAAATAAGCCTTCTTTTCAACTTGTTCCTTTTCTTTCTCCAGCGAAAGAAAAGGAACCAAAAGAAACGCCGCCAAAGGGGCCCGGCCACCAATGCCGGGCCCCTCTGGACACCTCCCTGTAAGTTGCAGTCGGTTGCGGCCAAAGCCGGGGGAGTTTATCTGATTTGACTCAAGCGTCGTTTTGCCGGGCCTCCGCCCTGGTACCGGCAGGCACCAACTCTGCTTCCCACCCCTTTTTCTTTTATTGGCGTAAGTCATTATGCCGAGGTAGTTCCTACTTTTCTTTCATCAGCGAAAGAAAAGTATCCAAGAGAATATTTTCCACCCATTTCTTTCAACAGCGAAAGAAACGGGTGGAGCCCAAAGAAGCGCCGTCAAAGGGGGATAGCCAACCAAGGCTATCCCCCTTTGAAATCCCCCTCTAAACTTTTTACCTGGTTGTGGCCTTGCTTGGGGAGCTTATCTGATTTGTCTCCAGCGCCGATTCGCCGGGCCACAAGGCCCTGGATTTGGGGTATGACATAATGCGCCAGCGCGGGTTGACTTCCCGCTCCGGGGAAATCCAAGAGGGGCCCGCAGGCCCTTCTTGGCCGTTGCGGGTGGGGTTCTCAGGGGCGGGGGAATCGGAACACCCGCCCCTGAGCGTCTTTTTCGTGCCTTTTTGGACGGGCAAAAAGGCACATAAACCC
>CAZRNK010000107.1:0-6832 GCA_964601435.1 uncultured Oscillospiraceae bacterium
GGTCCACTTTCTTGCCGTGGAGATAGACGTTGGGCTTCATTTTCAGAAGCCGCTGGCGATAGGCTTCATAGGTTCCTACTGGCATTGTACATTCCTCCATATAAAAATATTATGTTTGGGTTCGCACATCGGGAAAAGGTGTGCGTTGCAGTGGGTGTTGCAGGATAACAACATATTTTCGGCACGCCCGGCAAAAACGTCGGGAAATGCGGAAAAACTGATTCTGTTGCGGAAACGCAACGCCGTTGCGTTTCCGCAATGGCCTTTAGTTGATGGTCATGCCGCCGTCCACAGGCAGGAGCTGACCGGTGATATAGCCGCCGGCGGGAGAGGCCAGGAAGTTGACGACACCTGCAATATCCTCGGGCTGGGCATAGCGGCGCAGGGAAATCATCCGGGTAACGGCAGCGGCGTTTTTCTCGTCGGCCATGACGTCCTTGGTCATGTCGGTGAGGACATAGCCGGGGGCCACGGCGTTGACCGTGATGCCGTAGCGGGCCAGCTCATTGGCCATAATCCGGGAGAGGTGGGTGACGGCGGCCTTCAGGGAGCCGTATACGGTGTCGCCGATGGGGCTCTTGATGCCTGCGGCTGAGGAGAGGTTGATAATCCGGTAAGGATGGGTGCCCTTCTCGCAACCCTGGGCGGCCATCTGCCGGGCGGCGGCCTGGCTCATGAAGTACAGGGCCTTGTAGTCCGCCTCTACGTAGTGGTCAAAGTATTCCTCGTCCATGTCCACCATCTTCTTGGGCGCGCCGCCGGTACCGGCGTTGTTGACCAGAATGTCAATACGGCCGAAGGTCTCTACGGTTTTTGCAATCAGGTTTTCCCGGGCTGCGGCGCTGGTGACATCGGTGGCTACGCCCAGGGCTTTGCCCCCGGCGGCCGCAATTTCAGCGGCCACGGCGTCGCAGACCTCCTGTTTCCGGCCGGTGATGACCACGCTGGCGCCATAATGGGCCATGGTGCGGGCAATGGCGTTGCCGATGCCCCGGGTGGAGCCGGTGATGACGGCTACTTTCCCGGTCAAATCGTAAGACGGGACGTGAAATTCGCTCATGTTCCTCTTCCTTTCTTTTTCAGGATAAAAAGAATAATAAATAATTTATATGGTATAACGGTAGATGCCGTTTTCCGCAAAACAGGCTGCCTGTCCCCGCTTCTGCAAATAGCGGAGGTGGGCCAGGACCTCCCCGGTGGCAAACCACTGCTGGCTCAGGGGGAAGTCATCCCAGCTTTTGGCCCGGATGCTCCAGGTCATCTGCCCGGCAATCTCATAGGCAGTGAGGGCCCGGCCGCCGGAGAGGACGGAGCGGAGCTCTTCCAGGCGCTGGTCGTGGTGGTGCAGAATCTGGCCAATGCGCTCGTCCATCGTCATGGAGACGCCCCGGTGGCCGGGGAGGGGGGTCGTGACGCTGTAATGCCGGTATTGCCGGAGGCTGTCCAGATAGGTACCTAGGGCGTCCTCCATGCCGGACCAGATTTGGATATTGGGCGTAATGTCAAATAAAATATGGTCGGCCAGGAACAGGACGCCTGCCGCCTCTATGTACAGGCACAGCTGGGCGGGCGTATGCCCGGCGGCGTCCAGGACCTGAAGCTGGTGTCCGCCATAAGAGAGCATATCACCCGCCCGGACAAAAGTAAAGACGCAGTTTTTGGCGGGGGCGTAAGTCTGTGCCACGTTTTCAAAGGGCAATTTTTCCAGTTTTTCCGCAGGAAAGCCCTCCGAGAGAAAGACGGCGTCCACCCGCTTCCAATGCGCACCCACCGTATTGACATCCAAAATGGCGGCGTCCGGCGCGGAGATGTATACCCGGGTGCCGCTTCGCTGGAGCCGGAAGGCCAGCCCGGCGTGGTCGGAGTGGAGATGGGTGAGAAAAATGTCCGTCTCCTCCGGCTTTGCCCCCAGCTCCTCCAGCCCGGCGGTCAGGGCGGCATAGCAGCCCGGCTCGTTGAAGCCGGTGTCGATGAGCAGATTCCGCTCTCCTCGGATGAGATAAGCATTTAGGCTTTTCAGCGGGGTATGGGGGAGGGGGATTTGAATTTTATAAATGTTGTCCAGAATCTTTTCAGTGTTCGTCATCAGTATACGCCTCAATGTGATAAAAAGCAAATTTTATGCCAGCTTTTGCTGAAAAAACGGAAAATTTCAATTCTCCTTTAAAGGAATCCCGTATTTTTTTGCCTTCCGGGAGATGGTAGAGGGGTCAACGCCCAGGTAGGCCGCCGCTTTCCGGACGCCGCCGGCTGTTTCCAGGGCGTTTTCAATAAGCTGCTTTTCAAAGCGGCTTACGGCGTCATGGAGATTGATGCTCCCGCTCTCCGCCGGGGCGGGAATGTCGAGAATTTCCGCCAGCTTTTTCTCGTCAAAGACCCCGTCCTCAGAGCAGATGACAATATATTCAATGACATTTTTCAGCTCCCGGACATTGCCGGGCCAGTCATAGCTCTCAAAGTTGACATAGGTGCTCTCCGGCAGGACCAGATTGCGCCCATGTTTCTGGCAGTAGTGGGCAAAAAACTGCTTGACCATCCGCAGGATGTCCCCCTTCCGCTCCCGGAGCGGCGGGACGGCAATGGGAATGACGCTGAGGCGGTAATACAAATCCTCCCGGAACTTGCCCTCCTGGATTTTCTGACGCAGGTTGGCATTGGTGGCGGCGATGACCCGGACGTCCAGGCTGATGGGCTTTGTGCCGCCTACCCGGGTGACTTCCTTCTCCTGGAGGACCCGGAGAAGCTTGGTCTGGAGCTCAATGGGCAGGTCGCCGATTTCGTCCAGCAGAATGGTGCCCTCATTTGCAATCTCAAAGAGGCCCGCCTTCCCGGCGGCATTTGCCCCGGTGAAGGCCCCCTTTTCATAGCCGAAGAGCTCCGATTCCAGCAGATTTGCAGGAATGGCGGTGCAGTTTACCTTGACATAGGGCTTGTCCCGGCGGCGGCTGGCCCGATAGATGGCGTCGGCAAGTACCTCCTTGCCCACGCCGGACTCGCCAGTGATGAGAATGGTGACGTCCGTTGGGGCGGCCATGGCCACGATGCGCTCAATCTTCTTCATGTTGGGGTCTTCCCCGATAATGCTGCGCTCGTTGTCCTTGGAGCCGGCCAGAATCTGAATGGGGCCTTCCCCGCCGGCGGAGTTTCGAAACTCGCTGAAGCGGGTCTTCAGCTCATCCATGTCCATGGCGTTGGAGATGACCAGCCGGAGATTGCCTTCTTTATCAAACAGGGGCATGCCGGAGGCGTAGCCGTTGATGCTTTTCCCGTTTACGCTGCGGACAAAGCCGGAGCCCGTTACCTTCCGCTTGGAGCGGATGACATCTGCAGAGACAGAATGGGTGAACAAAACCCCTTCGCGGGTGACGTCAAATACAGAGCGGCCCACGATATCCTCCGGCAGAATGCCCAGATGCCGGCAGTAGGAGGGGTTGATGTAGAGGGTTTTTCCATCGCCGTTGGTGATGAGGACGCCGTCAATCAGGTTGTCTACAACCTCTCGAAAATCAATCTCATCCACGCTCTCAATCTGACGGGGCTTTTTGTCCATTCCAGCGCACCTCCAATCTGAATCAAACGGCGCCGCCAGGGAAATGCGGTGCCGTTGCTTCCTCAGTATAACACATTTATTGCAGAATCGCAACACACCTTTTTCAGGACAAACCCAGCACCTCGTACAAATTGTTGAAAAAAAAGGGGAGAAAATGTGTAATATTGCCTTGAAATTTCTACGCGTATGTGCTAAACTATTTCCTGGGATACCCAGACGGGTGTTTTGCCGAAATTCAAGGAGGCCATTTTCCATGAACAGAGATCAATTACTCAAGCTCACGAGAATTCTCAACTGGGTTACAGCGGGCCTGATGCTGCTGCTCCTGGTCACCTTTGCGCTGCCCTATTTCCAGTATAGCGGCGGTGAACAGGAGGTCATTTCCATCTGGGGATACCTTGGTTTTCCCTCGAATTTCGAGCAGATGGAGGATCTGCTTGATGTCCGGTTCCTGACGATTGCCAACCTGAACGTAGTGCTGGGGCTGATTATTGTCGGCGTTTTGAGCATTATCTTCCTGCTTCGGAAGAAGGGCATTGCCACGCAGCTGCTGCCCCTGGTCTGGGTTGTCTGGGGCATCATCGGCTATCTGACCAATGATTTCCTGCTCATGGGGAATACGTTTGCGTACTATGTCCAGCTGGCCATTGTGATTATTACGGCCATTGTGGTTGTTGCCAACATTGTGCTTTACATCAAGGAGCTCCAGTCCCGGGAAGAGCACGACTATATGGATTTGGATGCCTGGAGCTGAGCCACAGCTGCGAAATACATAAATAGAAGAAAGCTGCAAAAGCGGGAGCCGTCGATTGGCATCCCGCTTTTTTGCGGCCAGGAGGGAGAAATCTTGGAGTCGTCTTTTTTGTGCAGGGCCTGCCCCCGGCGCTGCGGCGCAGTGCGTGATGCAGCCACGGGACAGGGCTTTTGTGCCATGCCGGCCCTGCCCCGGCTGGCCCGGGCGGCGCCCCATTTTGGAGAGGAGCCCTGCATCAGCGGGACACGAGGCAGCGGGGCGGTGTTTTTTTCCGGCTGCGGCCTGCGCTGCGTTTTTTGCCAGAACCACACCATCAGTGCCGGAGGGGAAGGGGAGACAGTTACGGTGGCCCGCCTCCGGGAAATTTTCCTCCGCCTCCGGGACCAGGGCGTACACAATATTAATCTGGTCACCCCCAGCCATTATACATTTGTATTGGCACAGGCGCTTTCAGGGCTGGATTTGGGTATCCCGGTAGTGTATAATAGCTCCGGGTATGACAGCGTGGAGTCCCTCCGGGCCCTGGATGGTCTGGTGCAGGTGTATATGCCGGACCTGAAATACATGGACAGCGCCGTGGCTGCCCGGTATTCCGCTGCCCCCGATTATCCAGCGGTTGCCCAGGCGGCAGATGTACCGCCAGCGGGGGGCGGCATGCCTGGACGAAGGGGGAATGCTCCGCTCAGGGGTGCTGATTCGGCATCTGCTTTTGCCCGGACAGCTGGGGGGCGCCCTGGATGTGATGGATTGGGTTGGCAGTACCTTTCCTAAAGGGAGCGTTTTGTTCAGCCTGATGAGCCAGTATACGCCCATGCCCGGGCTGGAAGAGAAGTATCCGGAGCTCTGCCGCGCCGTAACGGCGGAGGAATATGACGGCGCCATGAGCTACCTGCCCCTGGCAGGCCTGGAGCGGGGATTTGTCCAGGAGAGAAGTGCCGCCACAGTGGCGGAAATCCCTGATTTTGACGGAACGGGCGTACATGACCAAAATGAATTCCGCGGTAAAGAATGATAGGGATATCCCTTAAACTATATCAAAGAGAGGAGAAAAAGCGATGAAGTA
This sequence comes from uncultured Oscillospiraceae bacterium, assembly GCA_964601435.1. Classification (GTDB taxonomy): domain Bacteria; phylum Bacillota; class Clostridia; order Oscillospirales; family Oscillospiraceae; genus CAZRNK01. The sequence goes on from CAZRNK010000107.1 coordinate 5,368, forward strand.
TGAAATCTGGGGCGGAAATCTGCCGGCAGTGACCATCACCCTGGCCCAATATGAGCAGCTGTACACGCAGTCCGGCTGCATGACCTGGATGACGGACGGCATCACCATGGAGACCAATATGCAGGGGGGCTTCCTGAAGGGGTTGGGCCGGATGTTCTCGGGCAACTCCCTGTTTATGGCCACCTTCACGGCCCAGCGGGAGGGGGAGAGCATTACCCTGGCCGCTTCCCTGCCGGGGGAAATCCGGGTCTTTGACCTTCAGCCGGGCTATGAGATTATTGCCCAGAAGGGGGCCTTCCTGGGTGCCCAGACCTCTGTAGAGGTCTCTGCCGGGCTGCCCACCGGGGGCCTGAGCGGCATGTTCGGCGGGGAGGGTTTCGTCCTCCAGCGCCTGAGCGGCGACGGGCTGGTGTTTGTGGAGCTGGACGGAAGCATCCAGGAACTGGATTTGCTGCCAGGCCAGACAATCCGGGTGGACACCGGGAACGTGGCGGCCTTTGAGGGCAGCGTCAGCTATAATATCGAGCGGGTCAAAGGTTTTAAAAATATCCTGTTTGGCGGAGAAGGTCTGTTTTTGACCACCCTCACCGGCCCCGGCCGGGTCTGGCTCCAGACCATGACGGCGCAGGATTTGGCGAGCCGGGTGATTCCTTTCATCCCGACAAGCTCCGATTGAATTTTGTCCCCGGCGCGTCAAAAAAACGGACGCGCCGGGGGTTGTTTTTATGAAAAAAAGTTTCTTGCCATCGGGCTATTCGCGTGGTATGATTACAAAGAACCTGGAATTTTAACAAAAAAATAAGGATTCTCCGAGCCTTGGTGCCTACGGGCCGGATGCCTAGGGGGCCGGGGCCAAACGCCGCCGCGTTTCGGGTGCAGCGGGAAACCGATGCGCCTTCCGTTTTTGAGAAGGGGAGACTGTGCCGCCGTCCTGGGTGTTTGCGCCCGGGCTGGGGGCCCCGTTTCACGCGGTGGGACGGGGCCCTTGTTTTTTGCAATCGAGAGAGGAGTGGGCCGGATGAAGCTGGTTGAGACGGAAAAAGCGGTAGGACATGTAATCTGTCATGATATTACGCAGATTATCCCGGGGGTGACGAAGGATGCCCGTTTCCGGAAGGGGCACATCGTCACGCCGGAGGATATCCCTGTCCTCCTGAGCCTGGGCAAGGAACACCTGTACGTCTGGGAGAAGACGCCGGGGATGCTCCACGAGGACGAGGCGGCGGAGCGGCTCCTGGCCCTGTGCCGGAATGAAAATATGCACCCCACTGCTGTGAAAGAGGGAAAGATTGAGCTGGTGGCGGACGTCGACGGCCTGTTTCGGGTGGATGTGGACAGGCTCTGCGCCGTCAACTGCCAGGATGAGCTGATGATTGCCACCCGCCACGGGAATACGGCGGTGAAGGCGGGGGACCGCCTGGCCGGCATGCGGGTGATTCCCCTGGTCATTGCGGAGGAAAAGCTG
>CAZRNK010000108.1:0-6824 GCA_964601435.1 uncultured Oscillospiraceae bacterium
GCATTTTTTTTTTTTTTTTTTCCCGGCGGCAAAGCGTTGTCAAAAAAGACCCGCTAGGGACTTTTTTGACAAGCTGAAGCGGCAGTCTTGAAAGAAATTCAAGACTGCCGCTTTTTGTTTTGTGTGGTATACGCGCAGGTCCCCGCTGATAACAAAAGGCACAGGATTCTTCTCATCGTGCTGTATGGTGCTGCACAAGCAACCCGTAATTGCGCCTTTATTCAGGCAGGGGGGCGGGAAAACGTACCGTTGCCCGCACGCCATTCTCCGTGTTTTCTATGGTGCAGGCCGCGCCATGCCGCTCCAGAATCATCTGCACCAGATAAAGGCCCAGGCCGCTGCCGCCGGTGCGCCGGTTGCGGGAGGCCTCTGCCCGGTAAAAGGCCTCAAAGAGATGGGGCAGGGCATCCTCCCGGATGTGGGCGGGGGTATTTTCCACTGTGAAAGCGGGGGCGCCGTCCAAAAGGCCGCACCAGACGTGGATTTCTGCCTCCGGCGGGGAGTAAAAGGCGGCATTGGTCAAAAGGTTGCCGACGGCCTTGCCCAGCGCTGCGGCATCTCCCACAACGGAGACCCCCGGGGTCAGCGCGGACACCAGGTGCTGGCGGCGCTGCTCCATAAGCCCGGCAGCCAGGGAGAGCTGCTGCTCCAGCAGCGCAAACAGCTCCACCGGCTCGGCCTCCCGGGCATCGCCGGTTTCCATGCGGGAGATATCCAGAATTTCCTGAATCAGACCCTCCATCCGGCCTGTGACCTGAAGGGCGCGGAGCAGGTACGTGTCCCGGTCCCGATAGACATCCACGCCCTCCAGCATCCCGGTCAGCTGTCCCTTCAGAATGGTGACGGGGGTTTTCAGCTCGTGGGAGGCGGCGGAGAAGAAGGCCACCCGCGCCCGGTCCAGTTCCCGCTCCCGCTCCACCTCCCGGCGCAGGGCGCAGTTGGCGCTCTCCAGCTCCGTCAGGGCCGCAGACAGCCGCTGGGACAGGGCGTCCAGGCTGCGGCCCAGTTTGCCGATTTCGTCCCGACGCTTTTCCCCGCATGCCCAGCCGAAGTCCAGCTCCGCCATTTTCCCGGCTATGGTGCTGAGGCGGACAATGGGCCGGGTGATGTAGCGGGAGTAGCCCAGGGCGCACAGCAGGGAGAAAACCAGCAGCGCCAGCAAAATCCACGGGGCCATTTGCCGCAGGGCCTGCACAGCCATGTTTTCCGGTTCGGCCCGTGGGGTGACGTAGAGGGTGTGGGCCGCTGTCTGGTCTGGAAAGTGCACCTCAGCCGCAATGGCGGCCTGCTCGGAGGCAGTGACGGTTATGGCGCCCCCCGCGCCCGCGCTGTCGGATGCCAGCGTAAAAGTAGCCGTATCGCCAGTACTGGTACCGTCTGTGTAGAAGGATACGGCGAGTTGGGAGCCGGTGTCGGCAATCTGGCCGTCGGGCCCCACCAGGATGGCATTTGCCCCGGTTGTGCGGATAAAGGCGTCAAGGGCGCTCCCGCTCTCCGCCAGGGGGGCGCCCTCCAGATTTGCCACCAGGGCGTCCACCTGCCGGGTCAGCTCGTCATTGACCACGGCGGTGTAGGTAATGGGCGTGGCCCAGGCAATCAGGCCGAAGAGGACTGCGCCGGCACAGAGGAGAATCAGGGCGGTAATGAGGAAAATGCGGGCCGTCAGGCTCTCACCGAGCTTCTTTCGCAGCACGATAGCCCACCCCCCTTACCGTTTCAATATAGTCCTGCCCCAGCTTGTGGCGGAGGTTTTTGATGTGGCTGTCCACCACACGTACATCCCCGTAAAAGTCATAGCCCCAGAGCTTGGCCAGAAGCATCTCCCGGGTGAAAACCCGCCCGGGCGCAGCCAGAAAAGTGTGCAGCAAATCAAACTCCCGGGCCGTCAGCTCCAGGGGGCGTCCATCCAGGAGCACCTCCCTGGTGTCCAGGTTGATGATGATGTCTTTATATTGCAGGCACGCTTCTGCCTGTGTACCGCCGCTCCGGCGGAGAATAACCCGAATCTTTTCCAGCAGCACCGGCATGGAAAAAGGCTTGGTCACATAGTCGTCCACATCCAGGCCAAAGCCCCGGAGCTGCTGCATCTCCCCGTCCAGGGCTGTGAGCATCAAAATGGGGACCTGGGACTGGCGCCGAATCTGGGCGCAGACCTCGAAGCCGTCGATTTTCGGCAGCAGGATGTCCAGCAGGACAAGGTCATAGGACTGGGCCTGGAACATGGCCAGAGCTGCCGCCCCGTCTCCGGCCACGGCCGGCGCATAGCCGGCGTTCCGGAGGTAGGCGCACAGCAGCTCCTGGATGTCCGGCTCGTCCTCTACAACTAAAATTCGCTTCATATGCAATCACCATGGCGGAGTATACCATGGAATTGTGAATTTGTTGTGTAGAATTTCACAGAAAACGAAAGTTTTCCGTTTATTTCGCAGGAACCTGACCAGGCAGCTCAGGGCGTGATGAAAAGGCTGCTGAGGAGGAAGGCCAGGGCTGCGGCCAGCGCCGCGGAGACGAGCCGGCCCAGAAAGTGCCGCCGGGTACTGAGGCCCGTGTCCCCCAAAACGGCCAGCGTCTGGCAGTGGACAGAGAGCCCGCCCCAGCTTAGAATGCCGGCGCAGAGGGCCAGGTTGATGGGCGTGGGGGAGAGCCCCGACATGGAGGCGATGCCGCTGCCCAGCTCCAGAAAGCCGGTGAGCAGGCTGCGGGAGAAAGTTAGCTCCAGGCCCAGGCGGCTGGACAGAAACCCAGAGAGGGCAGTGAAGGCGCCCAAATCCTCCAGAAGCGCCGTAAGGACCGTAAACAGGACGACATAGGCGCAGATGTTGACTGTGGCAGAGACGGCGCGCTGGACGCTCTGGGCAAAGGCCTGGGTAAAGCGGAGCGTATGGAATTCCGGCGGGTGCTGCTGGATGCTGCCCCCCTTCTTGTGGCGGGCGAGGAGCAGCCCGGCGCCGATGGCGGCGAGTATGTGGACGCCATAGAGCAGGAGCCCCACATCCCCCCGGCCAAAGACACCGGCTCCGGCGGCGCCGAGAATAAAGGCGGGGCCGGAATTATTGCAGAAAGACAGGAGAGATTCGGCCTCCTCCTTTTCCACACTGCCCGCAGCATAGAGGTCGGCCACCGTCTTGGCCCCCAGGGGATAGCCGCCGGTGATGCCCAGCAGGAAGGCGGTGGCCCCGGCCCCGGAGACGCCAAAGAGCCGGCTCATGGCCGGGGACAAAAACCGGCGCAATACCTGGGGTAAACCCAGGGCGGAGAGCAGGCCGGAGACGACGAAGAAGGGGAACAGGGACGGGATGATAAGGCCCAGGCAGGTGTCAAGGCCCTGTTTCGCCCCCGCAACGGCCCCCTGGGCGCAGAGAAGCAGCAGCGCGAGGAAGAGACAGGCACCCAGCAGCGGCCCATGGCGCAGCAGGTGTTTTCTAAGCAAGGCGCAGACCTCCGTTTCGTCCCCCAACTGTTCAAGGGAGCGGGGGACAAAGTCTTGGTAACAGCCTATGTCCTAAAACGGCGGGGCAATACATAAATTCCTGTATAGGGGGTGATGGCGCTGGAGAAGAAAATGAGCCTGGCCGCAAGGTGTGCGCGGCATTTTGACCTCCCCGCCGAGGCCATGAGCGATGAGCCCAAGGTTACGGTGAGCGGCTGCAGCAGTGTCCTGATTGAAAACCACAGGGGGCTGCTGGAGTATGGGGAGGAGCGCATCGAGGTGAGCTGCGGGCATCTGCGCGTGCGCCTCCTGGGGGAGGGGCTCTCCCTCCAGAGCATGGACAAGAATGCCATGCGGATTCAAGGCCAAATCTTTTCAGTTGAGTATGAATAGGAGTTTTGCCCATGGAAAAACTCACAAATCTGTTGCGGGGCTGTGCGGTTGTGGAGGTCCGCGGCGCCAATCCGGCCCTGTTTTTGAACCAGTGCGCCGGGGCCGGCATCCCCTTTTGGGATGTGGAGACTGTGGACGAATTTACCCTCCGCGTCCATGTCTACAAGGCGGACTGCCGCCGCCTGGAGGCGGTGGCCGGGCGCGCCCAGTGCAGCCAGCGGGTTGTCCGGCGGCGGGGCGCGCCCTATATCCTCCGGCGGCTGCGGCGCCGGTATGTGCTCCTGGCGGGGCTGCTGGCGTTTCTGCTGGCCATCGGCTGGTCCTCCCTGTATATCTGGGAGATTGAGGTGACGGGCAATGAGACGGTATCCGACACGGAAATCCTCCGGGTTCTGGAGGAGTGCGGCGTAGGGGTGGGCAGCTTCTGGCCCGCCTTTACCAGCGACAACATCCGCAGCCAGGTGCTGCTGCGCCTGCCGGAGCTCCAATGGATGACGGTGAATGTTTTTGGCAGCCGGGCGGAGGTGATTGTCCGGGAGGCCATTCCGATGCCGGAGATTGTGGACGAGGATGCCCCTGTCAATATCGTGGCGGAGAAAACCGGTCTGATTCAGAATGTGGAGGCCTATCGGGGCGAGGAGGCGGTGGAGCCGGGGGAGATGGTCCTGCCGGGGGAAGTCCTGGTGCGGGGGGCGGTGGGCTCCACCTTTTCCGCCACCCGGATTCTCCATGCCCGGGGGGAGGTGATGGCCCGGACCTGGTACACACTGACCGCCAGCGCCTCCCTGACGGTCCAGGAAAAGGTATATACAGGGGAGGAGACGCACCGCTTTGCCCTGCTCCTGGGAGAAACGCGGATAAATTTCTATCAAAATGGTGGAATTTCCGATATGTACTGTGATAAAATGATAGAGACATCCCGGCTGAGCCTGGCGGGCATCTTTGTTTTGCCTGTGGGATACACCTGGGAGACCTGCCGGGTATATGAGCTGGTGGAAACCGCCCGGCCGGAGGAGGAAGTCCGCACAGAGCTGGAGATCCTGCTCATGGAGGCCCTGACGGCAGAAATCGGGGAGAGCGGCTCGGTGACGGAGTTTTCCTATTCAGCTGCCCGGGATGGAGACAAACTGACAGTGACCCTCCACGCCGAGTGCCTGGAGGACATTGGCGTGGAGGCGCCCATGAGCCAGGAGGAGCTCTCTGCCTACGATTTGCCGCCCCAGGAGGGAGAGCCGGACGGGCAGATAGAAGGGTAAATCCATATAGTTTCAACCTGATACGAAAGAAGCGTGTGTTTGCAATGGAAAGAATTATGGCCGTGGACCGGGTGGAGAATATTATCAATGTCTTTGGCTCCTTTGACCAGAACCTGCGGATTATTGAAACCGAGCTGGGCGTAAAGGTAGCGGACAGGGATGCGGAGCTGCGCATCTCCGGCGAGGCGGAGGACGTGATGCTGGCGGAGAAAGCCATCGAGGGGCTGCTGAGCCTGTCCGCCCGGGGGGAGAACATTGACGCTCAGAATGTCCGCTATATCCTGAAGCTGGTTCGGGAAGGGAAGGAGGCCAAGATTGGCGAGCTGGCGGGGGATACTGTATGCATCACCGCCAAGGGCAAGCCGGTGAAGGCAAAAACCCTGGGCCAGCGGGCCTATGTAGAGGCCATCCAGGAAAATACCATCACCCTGGGCATTGGCCCGGCGGGCACAGGCAAGACCTATCTGGCCGTGGCGGCGGCAGTGGCCGCTTTCCGGGAAAAGCAGATTAACCGGATTATCCTGACCCGCCCGGCGGTGGAGGCGGGGGAGCGGCTGGGTTTCCTCCCCGGCGACCTCCAGAGCAAGGTGGACCCCTATCTCCGCCCGCTGTATGACGCCCTCTTCGATATGCTGGGGGCGGAGACCTACAATAAATACCTGGAGCGGGGGAATATCGAGGTGGCCCCCCTGGCCTATATGCGCGGACGGACCCTGGACGACAGCTTCATTATTCTCGACGAGGCCCAGAACACCTCCCGGGAGCAGATGAAGATGTTTCTGACCCGGCTGGGCTTCGGCTCCAAGGCGGTTATCACCGGGGATGTGACCCAGATTGATTTGCCCGGGGACAAGGCCAGCGGCCTGAAGGAGGCCATGCGGGTGCTCCAGGGCATCGACGACATCGCCATCTGTACCCTGACCGGGGCGGATGTGGTGCGCCACCAGCTGGTGCAGAAGATTATCGAGGCCTATGAGAAAAATGAAAAGCGCCGTGAGGCGCGCCCCGCACCAGCCGGGAAAACCTTCCATAAAAAAACTGCGCCCCAGCCGGGCCGGCGGGAGCGGTGAGGGGGCTATATCGGGCGCAGCAGCTTTTGCCTGCATCCTTTCGCTGTTGGAAGGGATGCAGGCAAAATTCTTATTGCGCCATCTCCCACCATTGCCCGGTGGAGAGGTCGCCGATAAAAATAGCTGTTCCATCCCAGCCATAATAGCGCATGGTAAACAGGTTTCCAAAAAAGGAGACAGTCGTGTCATTGGCCTCCATCCCGATAAAATCCGGCTCGGGCCAGAATTGTGTATCCTGGCTTCCTATGCTGTGGACGTAGCCGTCCGCCCCCCGATATATGAGGCCGGATGTATAGGGATAGAAGTAGCCCAAGGGCCGAATGGGAATCTTCCCTAAATACGTTGGTTCGCTCAGGGAAAGGCTTGGCTCTAGCTCATAGATAGCAACATCTTCGTTTTGCTGTAAAACAAATTTTCCTTCTGCGAAATATGCCTGCCGTTGGACATAACTTGTGTTATATTCTGGAATTTCCCCTAAAATTTCTTCGAAATGTATAATCCTCTCTAAATGCAAAGCTCCCGATTTCAGGTCATAAGAGCACAAATGTATAATTCCCCTTTGTCCTTCCATTGCATAACCACAATACAAATATTGTTCATCTATGGTGAAGACGGCGGTTACATTAACAATACATTTGGCCAAAATAAAAATATCTTCTTCCCCACTTTCGTGGA
>CAZRNK010000109.1:0-6815 GCA_964601435.1 uncultured Oscillospiraceae bacterium
TCGTCATGGTTTTTGCCGTGGCGGATTTGGGGATTGGATTTTTTGTCAAAAAGCCCCACGTGGGGCTTTTTCGACAAGCTTTTCCGCCGGGCATTTTTCAGGGCGAAAATGCCGCTTTGCTCAAAAATCCCCGATATATCAGGGATTTTTGACGGCGATGAATCCGATTCGAGGCTGTCGGGGGCCCCAGCAAAAGCAAATAGCCTTTGCTGGGGAGAGGAGGGGCAGCCGGAGCGAGCAAGCTTTCGGGCTTTGGGCCCGGAAGCGCGGGATGCGCAGCTTGCCCCGACGAAGCCCCCTCGAGCTCCCCCGCTGTATGCTGAAATTTTCATCGGTGGATAAGTTTTTCGACAGCCTGAGGCGCCATGCCAGGCATGGCGCCGCAAAAAAACAGAAAAGGAGAGCCTTCAATGAAACTGGTACGCGCAATCGACCTGAAAAACCCGCATGATGTTCCCGCCCACTATGACATGAAGTCCCTGGACATCCACGGCATGGAGCCAGAGGGCTTTCACAACATCCTGATTCTGGGCCTGTCCCAGTTCATGCCCGGCGGCGGCGCGGAAAAGGGGGAAATCAAGGCCGATGTCATTTACTACATGCTGGAGGGCGAGATGACCATCCGCAACGCCCAGGGGGAAACCATCATTTCCGCTGGGGATTCGGTCCGGTTTGAAAAGGCTGAAGTTCGTGAAATCGTCAACCGGGGGACCACGACGGCAAAAATGCTGGTTATCGCAGGGATTCCCCAGGCCAATCCGCCTGCGTAAACCGCGCCCTGCCGCTGTTCCGGAGGAAATGCCCGTGGCCTTCGCCTGCGCGAAGGCCACGGGCATCTGCATTATATACCATAGGCAGGGCTGCCGCCCTGCGGCGGCGCGGCCCACTGGCTGGAGCCGTCCCGGAACTGAAAAAACACCTGAAGCTGGGGGAGCGCGGCGAGCATCTCCCGGGCCCGGGCACTGCCGGCGCACAAAAAAGCGGTGCTGTAGGCGTCCGCCTCCACAGACCGGCTAGAGATGACCGTTACTGCGGCCAGGTCATTTTCGGCGGGCAGGCCGCTCTGCGGGTTTAAAATATGGTGTACGCGCCGCCCGTGGCGGTCATAGCCCCGCTCGTAAATCCCGCTGGTTACAACAGATACGTCCTGGGCGGAGATTTTTGCGGCATATTGGAGGGACCCCGCCTGCGGGCGCTGGATGCCGATGCGCCAGGGCTCCCCATCCGGGCGCCGGCCCAGCACGCAGGTGTTGCCCCCCAGGTTGACCACCGCAGAGGCGACGCCCTGGGCCCGGAGCAGGCGGACTACCCCGTCGGCAATATACCCCTTAGCAATGCCGCCCAAATCCAGCTGCCCCCCGGCGGGGAGGCGGACCCGCTGCCCGTCGATTGCCATCTGCGCGCTGCCCACCAGGGCGGCGCGCCGCTGCAGCAGGGCGGGGTCCCTCCGGAGAAATCCCACAGGGAGGTCAGCGCGCCCACCGTACTATCAAAGGCGCCCGCCGTTTTGGTGGAGTAGGCCGCCGCCAGCGAGAGAAGCTCCGCCGTCTCGGGCGAAACGGACACGGTCCGGCCCTGGGCGTGGTTGAGGCGCCAGATGTCGCTCCCCTCCAGAAAGCGGCTGAAACGCTCTTCGCAGCGGCTGCAGTATTGTTGGGCCGCTGCCAGGGGGCGGGCGTCCTGGTGGTAGATTGTAATGGTATTCAGGGTGTCAAAATTGAAAAACAGCGTTTGAAACTTTTCCATATCCTTTTTCTTCGCCCCGCATGCGGTACGGGCTATCTAGGCCAGCCCGGCCAGGTATTTCATGACGCTGTCGCCGGCCATCCTGCCTGAATTATAGGCCCAGGAGCAGGTGCCGCCCTCCAGAATCCCATAGGAGTCATTGCCCCATATACCGCCGGCGCAGGCCCCGGCGCAGTAGAGCCCCGGGATGGGGTCGCGGTTTGTGTCCAGCACCCGCAGGTCGTCGTCCACCATAACGCCGCCTACGCTCCCATAGGACTCCGAGGTGCCACGGATGGCGTAGTAGGGCCCGCGGGCCATGGGGTGGAGCAGGCTGGCATCTTTATAGAAATCCAGGTCCTCACCGGCGCGGCAAAAGGCGTTGTACCGCTCGATTTCATCCCGGAGGACCTGTGGGTCAATCCCCAGCTGCTGCGCCAGGGCCTCCGGCGTGTCCCCCTTTACCGCCAGGCCAACGGCGAGGGCCTCCTTCATCTGGGCGCGCATGTCCCGGAAAAAGCCCGGCCGGGTAAATTCGCTGGAAAAGCCGCCGGGAACGACAGAGACGCCCACGGCCTCCGGCCCGTCCTGGATGAGCTTTTCCATAAAGTCATCGCTGATGAGCGCCAGATAGTCCCCCCGGTTCCCCTGCGCCACATTGACATTGGCGGAGCCCAGGGAGTTGTGGATAATCCACTCATTGGTATACCGGCGGCCCTTATAATTGATGAGCATGACGGCGGGGAAGGAGACCATTTGGCGGATGATTTCACAGCGCTCCCGGCCCGGGAAGCCGGAGGCGGCCATAAGCCCCCGCTCCGGGCGGTTCAGGTGCAGGACCCGGGCGCCCAAATCCTTGGTCTGTGCGCCGGCCTCGATGCACATGAGCAGGCCGTCCCCCTCGGCGAACCACTTGGGCATGCAGAACCGGGCCTTGTCCCGGAAGTAGCGCTCCGCAAGCTCCGGGTTCCCATCATAGCAGCCCGTGGCTACCACAACTGCCTTTGCATGCACAAGGAGCTCGGACTGGTCGCCCCGGATTGCCCGGACGCCGGTAATCCTCCCGTCTTCCCGGAGCAGGTGCATGGCCCGCGTCTCATAATAGATTTCCCCGCCCAGGGGCAGAATGGACTCCAATATGGTCCTGAGCTGGCCGCGGCGGGCGGCCCGGTCCCGGAAATGGGGGAAATGGACAGGGGTATTAAAGGGGCTGTCATACTGCTCCTGGCCGTAGTATTCCATGGGGATGCCCAGCTCTATCAGCCAGTCTACAGTCTCTGCGGTGTTGCGCAGATGTCGGCTGATGAGGCGGGCGTTCCCGTAGTAATGCGACCACTGAACCATGTGCTCGTAGATGTCCCGGAGGTTCAGCTCCACGCCGGCCTCCAGCTGGGGCCGGCTGTTCACGGCCAGCATGCAGTTGGCGGCCTGGCTGATGCCGCCGTTATAGCCAGCCTTTTCCAGGACAATCACCTTGGCGCCCTGCTGGGCGGCCCGGGCGGCGGCGCAGGAGCCGGAGCCCCCTGTGCCCAGCACGCAGACGTCGCATTCCACCTCCTCCGTCTCGCCGGCGCGCACCGGCGGACCGGGGACCCTCCGCAGCTGGCCGATGTCGCCCCCGGCCGCCTCCAGGCACTGGGTGATGGCGTGGATAATCCCCCTGGAGCTGAAGGTGGCGCCGGAGATAACATCCACGTCCAGCGTCTGATACTCCGTTACAATCTGGGGAATCTTCACAGAGGGATAGTAAGAAAAATCCGGCGTGTCCTGATTGGGCAGCACTGCGATGTCCGCAATCCGCCCCTCCTCGATGGTTACCTCTACCGGTATGTCCCCAAAGCAGCCCTTGGCTGCGGCGCGGTAGACACCGTCCTTCAAAATCTGGCTCAAAGCGGCTTCACCTCATTTCTGACCAGCGCCCCGGTGGGGCAGACCTCTGCGCATTTCATGCAGCTGGCGCAGTCCAGGCCCGGCTGGTTTAACAATACGATTTCCGTGGCGCTGCCCCGGCCCGCCACGGCGATGTTCCGCCTGTCCCCCAGAACCTGGGTACAGGCGCGGACGCAACGGCGGCAGACGATGCAGCGATTCGGGTCGTGGATAAGGGCCGGATTGCGCCTGTCTGTGGGCCGCTCCCCCCACAGCGCCCCGCAGGCGCCGGAGAGCACGCCGTACTGGATACAGTAGGCCCGGAGCTTACAGGTGTCTACTCTGGGACAGGTATAGCAGTTCTTGTCATAATTGCAGAAGGGCCGCCTGCGCTCGACGCAGTCCTGGGCGCGCTCGCAGGAAAAGCAGCTGTTCCGGTGCTTGCTGAGCAGGAGCGACAGCAGGAAGCGCCGCACCTCGACAACCGGCGCCGACTCTGTCCATACCTCCATGGCCGGCTGGCAGAGCTCTGTGCAGGCCGCCGCCAGCCGGCTTGTGCCGCCGCGCACGACCTCCACGGTGCAGAAACGGCAGCTGCCGTCCCGGGCCAGCTCCTCGTGGTAGCAGAGGGTTGGAATTTCAATTCCGGCTGTGCGGGCGGCCTCCAAAATGGTGGTGCCGGGCGGGACGGTCACCTCCGTCCCGTTTCTGGATATGCAAATCAAATTTTCCATAGCTGTTCACCTACTGGTTTGCGCGGGAGCAGAAGTCGCTCCGGCGGAATTTCAGGAAGGAGCGGAGCGCTTTGCCAACGCTCTGGCCCAGCCCGCAGAACGCGCTTTTCTCAATATTTTCCACCAGGGCGGCGAGGGAGTCCACATCGCCGCCCCCGCGGCGCAGGGCGTCCAGCATTTGCCGGGCGCGCTCCGTCCCCAGGAGGCAGGGCAGGCATTTCCCGCAGGATTCGTGGGCAAAGAAGTCCATGACATGCCAGCAATATTCCACCGGGGAGACAGTGTCGTCATACACGGCGATGGAGCCGGAGCCGATGCTGAGCCCGGCCTCCTGCAGGGCCGCATAGCCAAAGGGGGTGTGGATTTGCTCCGGGAAGCCCACAACGCCGGACTGCCCGCCCAGATGGTAGAATTGCAGCGGCCGGCCGGTGCGCAGGCCTCCGCCGAATTCCGGCGAAAAAATCAGGGCTTTCAGCGGGATTTTCCCGATGGGGATTTCATATACGCCTGGATTGCACACCATTCCGGACAGGGAAATCAGCTTCGTGCCCCCGGATATGCTGTCACCCATAGCCAGATAGTCCTCTACCGGCGTGCACAGCGCGGCGGCCTGGGCAAAGGTTTCGGTATTGTTGATAAGCGTGGGCTTGCCATACAGCCCCGCCGCGGCGGGGTAGGGCGGCCGGAGCCGGGGCTCCCCCCGCCCGCCGGCAATGGCGTTGAGCAGGGCGGTTTCCTCGCCGCAGACATAGGCGCCGGCGCTGACAATGACGCGGACGGTGAAATCAAAGCCCTCCACGCCCAAAATCCCCTGCCCCAGGCAGCCGTGGGCCTGTGCCTGGGCGATGGCGTCCTCCAGATGCGGGAGCAGGGCGCGGTATTCGCCCCGGAGAAACAGGAATCCCTGCCGGGCGCCGGTGGCATAGGCAGCCAGGGCCATGCCCTCCAGGACGGACAGCGGCGCGTGCTCCAGCAGCGCCTTGTCCTTAAATGTACCGGGCTCCCCCTCGTCGGCGTTGCAGATGATATATTTCTCTGTGCCCTGCGCCTGGGCGACGAACTGCCACTTCCGCGCGGTGGAGAAGGCGGCGCCGCCCCGGCCCACCAGCCTGCGCTTTTCCAGCTCGGCAATTACCTCCGGAGGGGAGAGGCGCACAGCCTGGCGCAGGGCCTGGTACCCGCCGCCGGATTCATAGGACGCGGCCGAGAGGGGATTGCCCCTGTACAGCAGCATCAGCTTCCCTTCGTTCATGAATTCGCCGCCCCCTCTCCATAGGTCAGCCGCAGAGAACAAATCAGATTGTGTATGCGCGCCTGGGTCAGGTTCCCATAGACCGCATCCCCCACCTTCAGGACCGGGCCGATGGCGCAGGCGCCGACGCAGGGGGTATAAGAAATGGAGAAAAGGCCGTCTGCCGTCGTTTCGCCGGGCCCGATGCCCAGCTCCTGGCGGAGCATTTGGACAACCTCCTCCGACCTGGAATAGTGGCAGGGGGTGCTGTTGCAGACCTCCAGCCGGATTTTCCCGGAGGGTTTCGTCTCCAGCATGGCGTAAAACCGCAGGACCTCATATAGCTGCGCCGGGCCAATCCCCACGGTTTCGGACACAACCCGGGCCGTATCCGGGCCAATATAGCTTTGACCGGACTGGCGCTGGAGCTCCAGCAAAATATTGAGCAGCTGGGCGCTGCCGCCAAGCTGGCGAATAAGGGCGCGCTTTTCCTCCGCCGACCATTGTGTCAGTGCTCTCATAGTTCGTTACGCTCCTTGTTGGCTCGATTATCAGGATGCACCGGAGGGCAGCAGGCCCTCCGCCTTGAGGATAGCCGAGAGCATCTTATCCCGCCACCGGATTACCTCCTCCACGGTGTTGCCCTGCTCCGGCGGCCGGCGGGCGATGGCCTCGTCCACGCCGTCGGCCAGCACCAGGTCCTCCTGGCTGGGCGGCTTCCCGTATTTTGCCGAGACCTCGCGCAGGCCGCCGTCAATCCCGAGGCTCATAGTCAGAATCTGCCCTGTGACCGCCATGCGCATCCCGGGGCCGTACATAATGGCCTTGTCCATGTCTTCAACAGAGCAGATGCCGTCCATAACTACCTGCTTGGCCACGTCCATGGCGGCCCAGGAGAGCTTGTTCACAATAAAGCCCGTGACCTCTTTCCGGCAGTGGACAGGCACCTTGCCCATCTCTGTGTAGACCGCCATGGCCCGTTCAATGGCCACCTGGCTGGTCTGCGCGCCCCCGCAGACCTCAATCAGCGGCAGCAGGCTGGAGGGGTTGTAGGGATGCCCGACCAGGATGCTCTGGGGATAGAGGGCCCCCTCCTGGAGCGCGGAGGGCATCATGGTGGAGGTGGAGCTGGCGATAACCGTGTCCGGGCCGCAGGCCTCTTGGATGATGCGGTACATTTCCCGCTTGAGCTCTATGCGCTCGGCGACGCACTCCTGCACCAGCGCGGCGCCGGCGGCGGCCTCGGCCACATCGCT
>CAZRNK010000110.1:0-6744 GCA_964601435.1 uncultured Oscillospiraceae bacterium
TCGGCGATGTGGTAGCGGGGGCGCTTCTTGGTCTCCAGATAGGTCTTGCCCACATATTCGCCCACCACGCCCAGCGCCGCCAGAATGGCGCCGGTGCAGAAGACGAGGGCGAACAGGAGGATTTTCCAGTTGAGCATGGTGTGGCCGCAGATGGCCCCGATGACAAAGGCGACAAGCAGCACCGCCGAGAGCAGCAACATGCCTATTCCGGAGAAGAAAATGAGACGCAGCGGCTCAATGGTGAGGGAGGTAATCCCCTCCACGGCAAAGGCTATCATTTTCTTTAAGGGGTACTTGCTCTCCCCGGCGAAGCGCTCGCCCCGGACATACTCCACGGTGTCCGTCTTGTAGCCCAGCATGGGTACTACGCCCCGGAGGAAGAGGTTTACCTCCCCGTATTCCGCCAGGGCGTCCAGGGCCCGGCGGCTCATGAGGCGGTAGTCCGCGTGGTCATAGACCACTTCGCCGCCCATTGCGTTGATGAGCTTGTAGAAGCTCTGGGCGGTGCCCCGCTTAAAAGCGGTGTCCTTGTCCCGGGCGGAGCGGACGCCGTAGACAATCTCGCAGCCGGCGTAATATTTCTCCACCATGGCGTCCACCGCGTCGATGTCGTCCTGGAGGTCGGCGTCCATGGAGATGACCATGTCGGCGTGGTGGCGGGCGGTCATGAGGCCGGCCATCAGGGCGTTCTGGTGGCCCCGGTTCCGGCTGAGGCATACCCCGTCAAAGAGGGGGTCGGCCCGGTGGAGGTCCTCGATGATGGACCAGGTTTTATCCTTTGAGCCGTCGTTGACCAGCATGACCCGGCTCTGGGGGGAGATAACGCCGTCCTCCATCAGGGCGGACATTTTCTCCTTCAGCCGCCGGCTGGTCTCCGGCAGGACTTCCTCTTCATTATAGCAGGGGACTACAATATATAATGTATCCATGGGGCTTCAGCTCCTTCCGTATGGCTTATTATACTGTATTTCCTGGAAAATTACAATCAGTTCCGAGGAAAGTATACAAAAAGTGCGGACTTTTTTACATTCCAGGGGTTAAATCATGAAAAAAGTGAGAAAAAATACACATAGCACTTGCATTCTGCCCGGAGACGCGGTACAATGGAGTGCGTGAACTGATTTGAAATGTCTGAGTCGTTTGTAAGGAGCTGAAGGCGTTGATTCGCATTGTGCTCGTTGAGCCGGAAATCCCCCAGAACTGCGGCAACATTGCCCGCACCTGTGCCGCCACCGGCGCACAGCTCCATCTCATCCGCCCGCTGGGCTTTGATATTTCCGATAAAGCGGTGAAGCGGGCGGGCCTGGACTACTGGCATCTGGTGGAGGTCTTTGTCCACGACAGCATGGAGGACTACTTTGCCGAGTATGGGGACGAGAACATCTGGCTGGCTACCACCAAGGCCCCGCGGCCCTATACGGAGGCGGACTTCACCGGGGACATAGCTTTGATTTTCGGCAAGGAGACTGCCGGGCTGCCCCTGGCGCTGCGGGAGAAATATGCCAAGCGCTGCGTCCGGATTCCCATCCGGGCGGAGGCCCGGAGCCTGAATCTCTCCAACAGCGCCGCCATCCTCTGCTTTGAGGCCCTGCGGCAGCAGGGATTCCCCGGCCTGCTGGAGACCGGGGAAATGGCCCGTAAAGACCTGTAAAGTCTATTTTAAATAAGGAGTCTTTTCAATGAACTATCATAAGAAAACGGTTCGTGACGTGTCGGTAGCGGGGAAGAAGGTTCTGCTCCGCTGCGACTTCAACGTGCCCCAGGACAAGGCCACCGGGGCCATTACCGACGACAAGCGCATTGTGGCGGCGCTGCCCACCATCCGGTATTTGCTGGAAAACGGCGCGGCGGTGATTGCCTGCTCCCACCTGGGCAAGCCCAAGGGGAGCTATAAGCCGGAGCTGTCCCTCGCACCGGTGGCGGAGCGGCTGAGCACCCTGCTGGGCCAGACCGTGATTTTCGCCAAGGACACGGTGGGGGAGGACGCCCGCGCCAAGGCCGCGGCGCTCCAGCCGGGGGAAATCCTGCTGCTGGAAAACCTCCGCTTTGACCCCGGCGAGGAGAAAAACGACCCCGCCTTCGCCAAGGCCCTGGCGGACATGGCAGAGCTGTATGTCTCGGACGCCTTTGGCACTGTCCACCGGGCCCACGCCTCCACAGTGGGGGTGGCGGCCTACTTGCCCGCGGTGTCCGGCTTCCTGATTGAGAAAGAGCTGTCCATTATGGGCGGCGCCCTGTCTGCGCCCAAGCGGCCCCTGGTGGTGCTGCTGGGCGGGGCCAAGGTGTCCTCCAAGATTGGGGTTATTAACCACCTGCTGGACATTGCCGACACGATTATTATCGGCGGCGGCATGGCCTATACCTTCCTGAAAGCGAAGGGGGGCAGCGTGGGCAATTCCCTCCTGGAGGAAGACCGGCTGGACTACTGCCGGGAGATGATGCAAAAGGCGCAGGAAAAGGGCGTAAAGTTCCTGCTGCCCACGGATACCGTGTGCGCGGCGGAGTTCTCCGCTGACGCCGCCGGCGAGCTCACAGACGCCATGGCCATCCCCGACGGCCGGATGGGCATGGACATCGGGCCGGAGACCATTGCCGCTTTCAAGGCCGCTGTGGCGGATGCCGGCACCGTCATCTGGAACGGCCCCATGGGCGTATTTGAATTCCCCGCCTTTGCCGAGGGGACCCGGGCCATGGCCGCTGCCCTGGCGGAGACGGACGCCATTACCATCGTGGGCGGCGGCGACAGCGCCGCGGCCGTAGCCCAGTTTGGGTACGCGGACAAGATGACCCACATTTCCACCGGCGGCGGCGCCTCCCTGGAGTTCCTGGAGGGCCGGGAGCTGCCGGGGGTGGCCTGCCTGCTGGATGCGTAGGCGCCCTCGCGGCGGGCAGCTTGCCCGTATGCGGAATGAATTGAGAAGCACCCTACCCATTTTTTCCTAAATATGATGCACCTGGCGGTGCGCAAGAAAGAAAAGGAGATAGGATTATGAACCGGAAATATCGGAAAACTGTCATTGCAGGAAACTGGAAGATGAACATGACCGCCTCCCAGGTAAAGCCCTTTTTTGAGGCGCTGAAGGCGGCGGCCCCCAAGGCGAGAAGCTGCGACACGGTCATCTGTGCCCCCTTCCCCCTGCTGAGCGCCATGAGCCGCCCGGCCAAGGAGTGCAAAGTGGGCGTGGGCGCCCAGAACATCAGCGCCTTTGAGCGGGGGGCCCACACCGGGGAGGTAAGCCTGGAGATGCTGACGGATTTGGGCGTGAAGTATATTATTATCGGCCACTCCGAGCGCCGGGCGGACAACGGCGAGACGGACACCCTGGTGAACACCAAGGCCCAGGCCATCCTGGCGGCGGGGCTCACCCCCATTATCTGCGTGGGCGAGAGCCTGGAGCAGCGGGAGCGGGAGCTGACCATGGAGCACATCAGCTATCAGGTGAAGGCGGCGCTATATAACATCGATGCTGCCAGCATGCGCCGGTGCATCATCGCCTATGAGCCCATCTGGGCCATCGGAACAGGCAAGACCGCCACCAGCGCCCAGGCCCAGGAGGTCTGCGAGCACATCCGCAGCGTCATCCGCAAGAAGTACGGCGCCCGGGTGGCCCGGAGCGTCAGCATCCTCTACGGCGGCTCCATGAATGCCGGCAACGCCGCAGAGCTGCTGGCTATGCCGGACATTGACGGCGGCCTCATCGGCGGCGCCTCCCTGAAGCCCGAGGACTTTGCGAAGATTATTGAGGCGACGGCGCAGGATGAATAAGCACAGCGGCAAAATTCCGACAGTCCTGATTATTATGGACGGCTACGGCCTGGCCCCGGCGGGGCCGGGCAACGCGATTGCCTTGGCCGATACCCCCAACCTGGATAAGCTCTTTGCCCAGTGCCCCAACACCACCCTGGCCGCCTCCGGCGAGGATGTGGGGCTCCCGGCGGGGCAGATTGGCAACAGCGAGGTGGGCCACACCAACATCGGCGCAGGCCGGGTGGTCTATCAGGATTTGCCCCGGATTACCAACGCTGTTTCCGATGGCAGCTTTTTTGAAAACCCGGCCTATCTCCGGGCAGTGGAGGCCTGCCGGGAGCGCGGCGGCGCCCTCCATCTCCTGGGCTTGCTCTCGGACGGCGGCGTCCACAGCCATATCGACCATCTCTTTGCCCTCCTGGAGCTGGCCCGGCGAAAGGGCCTGAAGCGGGTGTATATCCACGCCTTTCTGGATGGGCGGGACGTGGGGCCCAAGACGGGCCTGGGCTATGTGCGCGCCTGCCTGGACAAGTGCGCGGAGCTGGGCGTGGGCAAAATTGCCACGGTGATGGGCCGCTTCTATGCCATGGACCGGGACCAGCGCTGGGACAGGGTGGAGGCCGCCCTCCGGGCCATGCTCCTGGGCGAAGGCGTCCAGGATGCTGACGCCGCCCATGCAGTGGAGGCCAGCTATGCCGAAGGCGTGACGGATGAGTTCGTCCGCCCGGTGGTCTGCGACAAGGATGGAAAGATTTCCGCTGGCGACAGCGTGATTTGCTTTAACTTCCGGCCTGACAGGGCCCGGGAAGTGACCTGGGCCCTGACCGGCAGCTTGCCGGCGGATTGCCCCCTGGATTTGCCGGCGCCGGAGGTGCACTATGTCTGCACCACCCAGTATGACGAGAACCTGACGCTGCCGGTTGCCTTCCCGCCGGAGGAGATTCCCGACACCTTCGGGGCCTATATCTCCAGCTTGGGCCTGAAGCAGCTCCGGATTGCAGAGACGGAGAAATACGCCCACGTCACCTTTTTCTTTAACGGTGGGGTGGAGGAGCCCTACCCCGGCGAGGACCGGGTCCTGGTGCCCTCGCCCAAGGAGTTTCCCACCTACGACTTAATTCCGGAGATGAGCGCCGAGGCGGTTACGGACGAGGCAGTGAAGCGCATTACCTCCGGGGCCTACGACGTGGTGATTTTAAACCTGGCCAACTGCGATATGGTGGGCCACACCGGCGTTATCCCCGCCGCCATCCGGGCGGTAGAGACTGTGGATACCTGTGTAGGGCGGCTTGTTGACGCGGTGGCGGCAGTGGGGGGTATCGCCCTGATTACGGCCGACCACGGCAATGCGGACAAGATGCTGGAGGATGACGGCAGCCCCAACACAGCCCACACCACAAATCCGGTGCCGCTGATTCTCTTCGGCGCCGAGGCGGGCCTCCGGCCCGGACGCCTGGCGGATTTGGCCCCCACCATGCTGGATTTAATGGGCCTGGAGAAGCCGGCGGCCATGACGGGCAACAGCCTAATCCTTCCGCAGTGAGCGCCCAGTGCGTATGCGCGGAATGCATGATAAAAAAGGAGTTTGGAAAGCATGAAAGACTACTACGAGATTATGGACGTAATGGCCCGGGAAATCCTGGACAGCCGGGGCAATCCTACCGTGGAAGTGGAGGTTACCCTGGACGACGGGACCATCGGCCGGGCGGCGGTGCCCTCCGGCGCCTCCACGGGCATCTATGCGGCCTGCGAGCTGCGCGACGGCGATGCCGGGCGCTACCAGGGCAAGGGCGTCCTGAAGGCGGTGGAGAACGTCAACGGCGAGATTGCCGAGGCTCTCTGCGGCCTGAACGTCCTGGACCAGCCGGGCATCGACAAGCTGCTCATTGAGCTCGACGGCACCCCCAACAAGACCCGCCTGGGCGCCAACGCCATTCTGGGCGTGTCCCTTGCCTGCGCCAAGGCCGGCGCGGAGGCCACTGGCAGCAGCCTGTACAACTACATCGGCGGCGTCAACGCCAAGACCCTACCGGTGCCCATGATGAACGTCCTCAACGGCGGCGCCCACGCCTCCAACAGCGTGGACATCCAGGAGTTTATGATTATGCCTGTCTCTGCCCAGAGCTTCAGGGAGGCCCTGCGGATGTGCGCCGAGGTGTTCCACACCCTGAAGAAAGTTGTCCCCTCTGCCGGCGTGGGCGACGAGGGCGGCTACGCCCCGGATTTGGCCAGCGACGAGGACGCCCTGAAGGCCCTGGTGACGGCCATTGAAAAGGCCGGCTACAAGCCCGGGGAGGATTTCCGGATTGCCATGGACCCGGCGGTGAGCGAGTGGTTCAACGCCGAGGACGGCTGCTACCACCTGCCCAAGCGGGGCACTGTCAAGACCCGGCAGGAGATGGTGGACATGTGGGTGGACTTCTGTGACAAGTACCCCATTATCTCCATCGAGGACGGCATGGCCGAGGACGACTGGGAGGGCTGGAAGATGCTCACCGATGCCCTGGGCAGCCGGATTCAGCTGGTGGGCGACGACCTGTTTGTCACCAATACGGAGCGCCTGAAGAAGGGCATCGAGCTGGGCGTGGCCAACGCCATCCTCATCAAGGTCAACCAGATTGGCACCCTGACCGAGACCCTGGACGCCATCCAGATGGCCCACCGGGCGGGCTACACCGCCGTGGTGAGCCACCGCTCCGGCGAGACGGAGGACACCACCATCGCCGACATCAGCGTGGCGGTGAACGCCGGGCAGATTAAGACCGGCGCCCCCAGCCGCACCGACCGGGTCGCCAAGTACAACCAGCTCCTGCGGATTGAGGAGGAGCTCTTTGATGTGGCCCAGTATCCGGGGATGGACGCCTTCTTCTCCATCCGCTGAGGCAGCCCAGGAATCCAAGACAAAATGCGCCCCCTTCCCGAGCTGGGAGGGAGAAGAAAAACGCCCGCCGTTTCTTATTCTTCGGAAAAGAAGCGGCGGGTGTTTCTTTGTCTAT
>CAZRNK010000111.1:0-6743 GCA_964601435.1 uncultured Oscillospiraceae bacterium
CCGGGGTAGTTGTCAATGCGGGCTGAGCGGTACAGGGGGATATCCGCCGCAGCGCCGGAGACAATGGCTGTCTCCTTGCCCCGCATCCGGGCGGTGAGGGCGGCGGAGAGGCCGGCGGGCCCGCCGCCGAGAATCATAATGTCATATACCATAAAATTTGTTCCTTTCCCGCCGCATTGGCGACGGATATACAGCTTTTATTATAGCCTGTTTCCAAAAACTTGTCGTAACAAAAAAGTTACAAAGGCGACAGGGAGGTTTCGGGAAAGATTTTTGTTGTAAAGCCGGGAAAACTTGTGTATAATAAATTTCTCTACACATATCAAAAAGAAATGGTTTACTGTCAGGAGTTGAGCGGGTACATGGAAGAGAGCAGAAATTTTATTCACGCCATGGTGGAAGCGGACATCGGCCCCGGCGGCCGCTATGAGGGAATGCAGGTCCATACCCGGTTCCCCCCGGAGCCCAACGGCTATCTCCACATCGGCCACTGCAAGGCGCTGATTATTGACTTTGGCACCGCGGAGAAGTATGGCGGCATCTGCAACCTCCGCATGGACGACACCAACCCGGCCAAGGAGGACACGGAATTTGTGGACGCCATTCAGGAGGACATCCACTGGCTGGGTTTTGACTGGGGAGACCGCTTTTTTTACGGCAGCGACTATTTTGAGCAGACCTATGAGCTGGCCCTGGGGCTGATTCGCAAGGGGCTGGCCTATGTATGTGAGCTGACGCCGGAGGAGTTTAAGGAATACCGGGGCGATGTGGGCGTGCCCGCCCGCTCTCCCTGGCGGGACCGGCCCATTGAGGAATCCCTGGACCTGTTCCAGCGGATGCGCGCCGGGGAGTTCCCTGAGGGGAGCAAGACCCTCCGGGCCAAGATTGATTTGGCCAGCGGCAACTTCAACATGCGCGACCCGGTGATCTACCGCATTCGGTATGTGGAGCACCACCGCCAGGGGACAAAGTGGTGCATCTTTCCCATGTACGACTTTGCCCATCCGATTCAGGATGCCCTGGAGGGGATTACCCACAGCCTCTGCTCCCTGGAGTATGAGGACCACCGGCCCCTGTATGACTGGGTCATCGAAAACTGTGATGTGCCCGCCAGGCCCCGGCAGATTGAGTTTGCCCGGCTGGGCATCAATTATACGGTCATGAGCAAGCGCAAGCTCCGCCGCCTGGTGGAGGAGGGCTATGTCTCCGGCTGGGATGACCCCCGGATGCCCACCCTCTGCGGGCTGCGCCGCCGGGGCTATACCCCGGCCTCCATCCGGAATTTCTGTGAGCGGATTGGCGTGGCCAAGGTGCCCAACACGGTGGAGTATGCCTTCCTGGAGCACTGCCTCCGGGAGGACCTGAACGACCATGCCCAGCGGGCCATGGCGGTGCTCCATCCTGTGAAGCTCACCATCACCAACTATCCAGAGGGGCAAACGGAGTCTTTCCCCATTGAGAACAACCCCAACGACGCCGAGGCGGGCACCCGGGAGGTCTCCTTCTCCCGGACGCTGTATGTGGAGGCGGACGATTTCCTGGAGGAGCCGGTGCCCAAATACAAGCGGCTCTACCCCGGCGGGCCGGAGTGCCGCCTGAAGGGCGCCTATCTGATCCGCTGCACCGGCTGCGTCAAGGATGCGGCCGGGAACATAACGGAGATTCTGGCGGAGTACGACCCCCAGAGCCGGGGCGGCAATCCAGCCGACGGGCGCAAGGTGAAGGGGGCCACCATTCACTGGGTCAACGCCGCCGACTGCGTGGATGCGGAGGTGCGCCTCTATGACAACCTGTTCTCTGACCCGGACCCGGATGGGGCGGACAAAGACTATCTCGCCTGTTTAAACCCCGATTCCCTGGAAGTTTTGACAAACTGCAAGGTAGAGCGGAGCCTGGCGGGCGCTGCGGCACCTGCCCAGTACCAATTTTTGCGCCTGGGGTATTTTGCCGTGGACAGCCGGGATTCCAGCCCTGGACACCTGGTGTTCAACCGGGCTGTGGCGCTGAAGGACAGCTTTAAGAAGTAGGGGAGGAGCCCAATGGAAAATACGACCTTTCTGCCCGGCGAAATCCTGCTGCCGGCCCCGGACGTGGATTTGCCGCGCTGGAGCGTGATTGCCTGCGACCAGTTTACCTCGGAGAGTGCCTATTGGGACAACCTGGACCGGCTGGTGGGGAAATCCCCCTCCACGCTGCGGATGATTTTCCCGGAGGCCTACCTGGGCATCCGCCCGCTGGAGGCAGAGCGCCGGCGCATTCACACAGCTATGGCCCGGTATCTGGAGCAGGGCGTGGTGTGTGCCGCGCCGGGGAATGCCTATATATATGTGGAGCGGGAGACCAGCTCCGGCCTCCGCGCCGGCTTAGTGGGCCTGCTGGATTTGGAAGACTATGCCTATGACGCCCAGGCGGAGACAAAGGTGCGCTCCACGGAAGGCACAGTGCCGGAGCGGCTGCCGCCTCGGGTGGCAATCCGGGAGGGGGCGCCTCTGGAGCTGCCCCATGTGATGCTGTTCCTGGACGACCCGGAAGGAACCGTGATTGAGCCCCTGGCGGGGCGTTCTGCCGCAGAGGCTGTCTATGACTTTGATTTAATCCATGGCGGCGGCCATATCCGGGGCTGGCGCATCAGCGGAGCCGAGGCGAAGGCTGTCTCCCGGGCCATTGGGGCCCTGGGGGAGCCGGAAGTCCTGGCAAAGAAATACGGTGCGGCGCCAGCGCACCCGGTTTTGTTTGCCGTAGGCGACGGCAACCACTCCTTGGCGGCGGCAAAGGCGTATTGGGAGAAACTGAAAAAGAGCCTCCCGGCAGCGGAGCTGGCGGGCCACCCGGCCCGGTACAGTCTGGTGGAGCTGGTGAATATCCACGAGGCGGCTGTAACCTTTGAGCCGATTCACCGGGTTCTTTTTTCCACCCAGAGCGCCGGTTTCCTGGAAGAGTTGGAGGCGCTGTGCCGCCGCCTGGAAAGGTCGGGCGGGACTGTCCATACCCTGAAGGGCATCAGCCAGGGCAAGAGCCGGGTGCTGACTGCGACTGGGCTGACCCTGGGGGAAGTGATTGGCGCGGTGGAGGCCTTCTGCCAGGAGTATATTCAGGTTCACGGCGGTACCCTGGACTATATCCACGGGGACGAGGCCGCCGCTGCCCTGGCGGAGCGGCCGGGCTGCGCGGGGGTGCTGCTCCCCGCCATGGACAAGGGGGAGCTGTTCCCTTCGATTCTGCGCAGCGGCCCCTTTCCGCGGAAGAGCTTTTCCGTGGGAGAGCCCCAGGACAAGCGCTATTACCTGGAGAGCCGGCGGATTCAAAAGTAGGCTGGATTTTCCCGTCCCCCGGGCGGCAGAAGGGCTGCCGCCCAGGGGACGGGAAGTTTTTGCAAAAAAAGTCTTGCGAATGGGCAGAGGAAGTGGTATACTGACGGTGTTATGTGCTGTACGGTTGACGGAGTGGGTGCCCCCCACTCTTTTTCTTGAGCGAATTTAACATGTAAGAAACTGGGAAACGGAGGATGCCTGTGAGCAAGGTTGTGGAGACGGTCCGGGCCCTGGCGGCGCCGGTGGTGGCCGCCTGCGGCTGTGAGCTGTGGGATGTGGAATATGTCCGGGAAGCAGGGCAGTGGTATCTGCGCCTGTACATTGACAAGGAGCCGGCAGTGTCCATTGACGACTGCGAGGCGGTTTCCCGGGCGCTGGACCCCATTTTGGATGAGGCGGACCCTATTCCGGACAGCTATGTATTTGAAGTGTCTTCCGCCGGCGCGGAACGGCAGCTGAAGCGGCCGGAGGATTTCCAGCGTTTTCTGGGGTCTACCGTGGAGGTGAAGCTCTATCAGGCGCTGGACGGGCAAAAGAGTTTTATCGGGACTTTGGAAGACTATGCCGGCGGGGCTGTGACCCTGGCGCTGCCGGCGGGGTCGCGCCGCTTTGAGAAGAGCCAGGTGGCCGCAGTCCGGCTGCGGATTGTATAAAATGATTTGGTGATTTGAAAAATCTGAGACATCAGAAGGAGCTAGAGAGACTATGAACGCAGAATTTTTCAGCGCGATTGAAGATATTGAGCGGGAAAAGAATATCCCCCGGGAATACATGTATGAAAAGATTCGCCTGGCTATGATGGCGGCCTACCGGAAGGACCACCCGGAGGCCGGGGACAATGTGGTCATTGAGATGAACGAAGAGAAGAAGAAAATTGACATGTTCGTGAAAATGGCCGTGGTAGAGGAAGTGGAGGACCCGAGCCGGGAGATGACGGTGGATGCCGCCCTGCCCTATAACAAGCGGGCCAAGGTGGGGGACATCGTGCAGATTCCCGTGGACACAAAGCGCTTTGGCCGCATTGCCGCCCAGGCCGCCAAGCAGGTCATTATCCAGGCCATTCGGGAGGCGGAGCGGGGCATCATCTACGAAGAGTTCACCTCCAAGGAGCACGAGCTGCTCACCGGCGTTGTCAGCCGCATCGACCCGCGTACCGGCGGCGTATCCATCAAAATCAGCTCCAATGCGGAGTTTACCGAGGCCATGCTCTCGGCCAATGAACGGATTCCCACCGAGGAGCTCTCGGAGGGGGACCGGATTAAGGTCTATGTGGTGGAAGTGCGCAACTCCACCCGGGGCCCACAGGTCCTGATTTCCCGGACCCATCCGGGGCTGGTCAAGCGGCTCTTTGAGATGGAGGTGCCGGAAATCTTTGACGGCACTGTGGAGATTAAGAGCATCGCCCGGGAGGCCGGCGTGCGCACCAAGATGGCGGTGTGGTCCAATGACCCGGAGGTGGACCCCATCGGCGCCTGCGTCGGCCCCCGGGGCGGCCGCGTGGCCTCTATTGTGGAGGAGCTGGGCGGTGAGAAGATTGACATTATCAAGTACAGCGAGGATCCCGAGGAGTATGTGGCCGCGGCCCTCTCCCCGGCGGAGGTGCTGAGCGTTACCATGCAGGAGGATGGCAAGAGCTGCCGGGTGATTGTGCCCGACACCCAGCTCTCCCTGGCCATCGGCAAGGAGGGGCAGAATGCCCGCCTCTCTGCCAAGCTCACCGGATATAAGATTGACATCAAGCCCGCAAGCGAGGCGTAAGGCGCTGCCGACAGCGCCCGCCGGAGCGGGGAGCGGGTATACCGAAGAACGGAGGTGTTGCCGCCTTGCCACAGAAGAAGATTCCCATGCGGCAGTGTACGGGCTGCCGGGAGATGAAGCCCAAGAAGGAGCTTATCCGCGTGGTGAAGTCTCCCCAGGGAGAAATTTCTCTGGACTTTAAAGGAAAAGCGCCGGGGCGGGGCGCCTATGTCTGCCCGGAGAGCGCCTGCCTGAAAAAGGCCATCAAGGCCCGGGCGCTGGAGCGGGCCCTGGATGTACAGATTCCGCCGGAAATTTATGCCCAGCTGGAGGCAGAGCTGGAGGCGGGAAATGGATAGCCGGGAAAATATTCTGAACTTTTTCGGCATTGCCCGGAAAGCGAGACTTCTGGAGACGGGGGAGGAGAACTGTGCCGCCGCCGTCCACGAAGGGAAAGCGAAGGTCTTGTTCCTGGCTTCCGACGCCTCGGAGAACGCTGCCCGGCGGGCGGAGGGCTTTGTCTATGGCCGGCGCACGCCCCTGGCGCGCCTGCCCTTTACCAAGGCGGAGCTGTCCGCCCACACGGGAAGAGCGGGTTGCAGCATGGTGGCCGTCATGGATTTGGGCATTGCCGCCCGGCTGGCGGAAATGCTCGCAGAGACGGATGCGGCGGCCTTTGGCCCGCTGGCAGAGGCCCTGCACCAGCGGCAGGAGCGTTCCGCCCGGCGCAAGGCGGGGGCAAAGGCCCCCTCCGGGAAGAAAAGCAAGACCGGCACGAACAGGAGGAGGAGCGTATGAGTAGTTTGATTAAATATAGAATCCACGAGGTGGCAAAGGACTTCGGCCTGACTTCCAAGGATATCAGCCAGATTCTCACCGACTACGCCACGACGCCCAAAAATCACATGCAGGTCCTGGAGGACAACGAGCTGGATTTGATTTTTGAGTATCTGACGCAGCACAACCAGGTGGAGAGCATTGCGGAGGTCTATGCCGAGACGGCGCCCAAGGCGGAGCCGGAGGCGAAGAAGCCCGCCCCAGCCGCAGAAAAGCCTGCGGCCAAGGAGCAGAGCGCCCGGCCCGCTGCCGGCCAGGGGCAGGGCGGCGGCCGTCCGGCCCAGCAGCCCGCTGCCCAGCCGCAGCAGGCCCAGCAGGGCCAGACCCGGAAGGAGAACAAGGACGCAAAGCCCTTTGTCCCCCGGAAAGTGCCCGAGAAGCGGGTGGTGGACACCCGTGGCGGCACCGCCACCAATCTGGAGAAATATGACGAGCGCTTTGACCGCTTGGCAGGCGAGAAGACCGGCGAAAAGGGCCAGAATTACCGCCGGGGCAAGGAGAAGATTGGCGGAAACCGGAACCGGCAGCGCCAGCAGTCCAGCTCCGCCAAGCGGCGGCAGGAGGAGCGGGAGAAAATGCAGCGCCTCCAGTTTGAGATTGCCAAAAAAGCGCCGGTGAAGGTATCTATCCCCGATGAAATCGGCGTAGGAGAGCTGGCCAGCCGGATGAAAAAGACCGGCGCAGAGGTGGTCAAGCAGCTCATGAAGATGGGCGTTATGGCCTCCGTGAGCGAGATTATTGACTATGATACTGCGGCCCTGGTGGCGATGGAGCTGGGGTGCAAGGTGGAGAAGGAAGTCATCGTCACTGTGGGGGAGCGGCTGATTGACGACCGGGAGGACCGGCCCGAGGAGCTGG